>CAYYBU010000261.1:0-5290 GCA_964469945.1 uncultured Planctomycetaceae bacterium | reverse complement strand
CGTGTGGCAAGAGACGGGCCGCTTGCTGGGCCAGGCGCCCAAGACGACCCGCGGCTGGGACGAGGCCGCCCAGTGTACGCGCCCGCAGCGATCGAAAGAGGAATCGAGCGACTACCGCTATTTCCCCGACCCCGATCTGGCGCCGGTCACCACGACCGTGGAGCAGGTCGAGCGGATTCGGGCGTCGCTGGGTGAATTGCCGGCCGCCCTCCGTACGCGTCTGGAGCAGACCTACGGCATTACGCCCTACGACAGCGACGTGCTGGTGAACCAGGGGCGGGCGGTGGTGGATTACTACATCGAATTGGCCGGCCTGTGCGGCGACGGCAAGCTGGCCAGCAACTGGGTGCAGCAGGACGTGCTGCGGACGCTCAACGAACAGCACATCGGCATCGGCCAGTTTCCGGTGTCGGCGGCGGCGCTGGCCGGGTTGATCGAGATGGTTCGCAGCGGTCGGCTGGATACCAGCCGCGGCCGCGCGGTATTGGCCGACATGATCGCCGCGCGCCGCTCGGTGCAAGAGTCGCTCGCCGCGCTGGGCATCGAAGCCGTCGACGACTCGGCCGTGCTGAACCTGTGCCGCGAGCTGGTGGCGGCCAACCCGAAGATCGTCGCCGAAGTGAAGGAAGGCAAGCTCAAGGGGGTCGGCCAATTGATCGGCCAGGCCAAGAAGCAGAATGCCAATATCAGCCCCAGCCGGGTGCGCGAGTTGTGCCTGGAGCTGATCCAGAAAAGCGAAGGGTAGCCAATCGCCGTGAGCATCATCACCCTGACCACCGATTTCGGCACCGGCAGCCCCTATGTGGCCGCCATGAAGGGCGTGATCCTCACGATCAATCCCACGGCCGTGATCGTCGACCTCACCCATGCCATTCCGGCCCAGGACATCCGCCACGCGGCCGTGGTGCTGGAGGAGGTCGCCGACCGCTTTCCATCCGGCACGATCCACGTCGTGGTGGTCGATCCGGGCGTCGGCACGGACCGAGAAATCGTCTACGTCCGCATTGGCCGGCAGCAATGCCTCGCGCCGGACAACGGCGTGCTGAGCCGCATGATCGCGCGGATGCCGCCGTCAAAAATCATTCGCCTGGCGGAGCCGCGGTTCTGGTTGGACGACATCTCCACCACTTTCCACGGCCGCGACATCCTGGCGCCGGTGGCCGCCCGGTTGAGCCTGGGGTTGGAGCCCGAACAGCTCGGCCCCTCGCTGGAGCGGCTGATCGTGCTGGAATGGCCCAAGGCCCGGTTGTTGGACCGGAAGATCGAAGGCCACGTCATCGAAGTCGATTCCTTCGGCAACCTGATTACCAACATCGGCGCCGAGATGTTCGTGGGCCGGCCCACCGACACCCGCGTGTGCATCGTGTGTAGCATCTATGAAACCTGGGGCGTTTATCCGACCTATGCCGAGCAGCCGCAAGGGGCGCTGGTGGCGTTGGTCGGTTCCGGCGGCCGGCTGGAATTAGCCATCGTCGGCGACAACGCCGCTGCCCGGCTGGGCGTGATGGTCGGCACGCCGGTCGTGATGGCTTGGGAGTGATGAATTCAGCCCCCATACAATCCAATTTGAGCAGGGGCTTGTACGGAGATTCGTCCCCTCTCCCTCCGGGAGAGGGCGAGGGTGAGGGCGAATCAACGGACATAGCTCACTTCAGCCCTCACGCTAACCCTCTCCCAGAGGGCGAGGGGACCAAACAAACACCGCTTCGGCCCTAAGTTGGATGGCATGGGAATGATGAATCCAGAACCCACCCCGGAGCAACTCAAAACCTGGGACCGCACACTGGTCTGGCACGCCTTCACGCAGATGGCCGAGTACGAGCCGCTGATCCTCGATCGCGGCGAGGGCTGCCTGCTGTTCGACATCGACGGCAACCAGTACATCGATGGCGTGAGCAGCCTGTGGTGCAACATCCACGGACATCGCCATCCGCGCCTCGACGCCGCGATCCGCGAACAACTCGATCGCGTCGCCCACGTCACGCTGCTGGGCGCGTCGAACCCCAACACGATCCGGCTGGCGCGGCGGCTGGTCGATTTGGCCCCCGCCGGGCTGGGACACGTCTTCTTCTCCGACGACGGCGCCACGGCCGTGGAAGTGGCGCTGAAAATGGCCTTCCAGTATTGGCGGCAGTGTCCCCAGCCGGGGACTGTCCCCTTTGCCCCGCCGATTGACACAGAAAACGGTGCGGGGCCCCAGCCACGGCCCGAGAAGACCTGCTTTCTGGCCCTCGGCGATGCCTACCACGGCGATACGCTGGGCAGCGTCAGCGTGGGCGGCGTCGAGCGCTTCCACGCCATGTTCCGGCCGCTGTTGTTCGAGACCCTTCGCCTGCCCGCCCCCGACATATATCGCCGGCCGCCGGGCGTGTCCCCCGCGGAACTGACCGCCTATCACCTGGAAAAGCTGGATCGCCTCCTGGCCGAGCATCATGCCCGCATCGCCGCCATGGTGATCGAGCCATTGGTGCAAGCGGCCGCCGGCATGATCGTGCATCCGCCTGGCTATCTCCGCGGCGTGCGCGAGCTGACGCGGAAATACGGCGTGCTGCTGATCGCCGACGAAGTGGCCGTCGGCTTCGGCCGCACCGGACGAATGTTCGCCTGCGAGCACGAGCAAGTGACGCCGGATCTGATGTGTGTCGCCAAGGGCCTGACCGGCGGCTACCTGCCCATGGCCGCCACGCTGGCCAGCGAGGAAATCTGGCAGGCGTTTCTGGGCGAGTATGCCGAGAGCCGCAGCTTCTTCCACGGCCACACCTACGGCGGCAATCCGCTGGGGGCGGCCGTGGCCTTGGCCACGCTGGACGTTTTCGAGGAAGAGCAGACGCTCGCCCACCTGCCGGCCAAAATCGCCCGGCTAGCAGAACATCTCGCGCGGATTGCGCGGCTGCCGCAGGTGGGCGACATTCGCCAGTGCGGCCTGATCGGCGCCATCGAGTTGGTCCGCGACCGGCGGACGCAAGAGCCCTATCCCTGGGCGGAGCGCCGCGGCCAGCGCGTCTGCGACCACGCCCGCAGCGAGGGCGTGCTGCTGCGCCCTTTGGGCAACGTGCTGGTCATCATGCCGCCGCTGTCAATCTCGCTGGAGCAGTTGGACCAAATCGCCACGGCCATCGAGCGCGGCATCGTCGTCGCCACGGCGTCAATTTAGGGCTTTGCCAGACGACGTATCCGGCACACTCCGTGTGCCGCCGGCCAACGGCACACGGAGTGTGCCGGATACGTCGGGACGGGATACACCGCATCGAGAAAAGTAGGGTGGGCCAAGCAAACCGTGATCTTGGTGGAGGGTTGCTCGCGTGACAAGCGTTTACTCCAGCGACGGGCCGGCGCACCGATAGGCCGGTTTGCGCTGCCCCACCATGATCCGCGAGCAACGCTCCCCTCGCTCGCCCGGCGGGAGAGGGGCAGGGGAGGGCAGGGCGGTGTGCGAGAAGGGGCTACAAGCTACTACCACGTGGCTGGTAGCTGAGGAAGAACACAAGGGATCATTGAGCAAGACTCCCGACCCCTACGCGCCCGCCGTTACACGTCCCTACGCAGGAAGCCCCCTTAATCGCCGTGGTCACGCTTCGATGGTGCGCGCTCCAAGTCCAGCCATCCGAAGTGTTCCAACATTCGCCACTCGACCGCCTCCTCCTCCTTGGAGAGGCGCTCGGGCCAGGCTAACGTCGGCCGCGCGTTCTCCCACCTTGCTTCGTCGAGCCGCCGCCTAACGAAGACATACTTATCGATGCTGAACTCCACGGACGCAAGACGGGCAATTATGTTCTCAGTCAAATGAAGGTGGAAGCTCAGGCCCCTAAACTCCTCGGCCAGAATCGGCGACCTCGGACGCCACTGAGGCCGGAAGTGGATCGAACCGATGATACCCCCGCCGACGAGAACGCCAGGAGGAATCCACACTGAGCCTGACTGCGGAACACTCTCTCTCCAAAAAAAGGTCCGCGTTCCGAAGTACCATCCTCCCTTGCCGTTTGGCCAGAAGCTATCGCGGCCCCCGAGAGCAATACTACGATGTTCGCCACAGACGCTCTGAAGTTCCAGGAAGACGCGAAAATGCTCTTGCCTCTGACGGGATGAGTCTTCGTACTGCTTAAAGCGAAGCTCCAGGGACAATTCCCGAATGGTTCCCGCTTTCCATTGACCAAATTCAAAGCCGTCTATCTTACGTTCAATGGTATCGAGTCGCCCCTGCATCAGCCGCTCGAGGTCATTACCAAATCGGCTGAAGAACGACGCTTGCTCGGCTTCTGACATATTCATACCGAGGTATTGATGGCGAATCGCGAGTCCTTCAGGGCTGTCCAGCACTTGTCGAATCCGTTCCCTCCAGTAGAAGTCAACGAAACTGAGTCCTTGTGCCACACCCCAACTCGTGAGTTCTTCAACTTCCGCCGGCGTTAGATCGACATTTGTGAAGAACACAAAGGCCCGTGGTTTCGGATCTGCCTTCATCGCCGATTTCACGTCGCCTTAAATTTCTTTTTTGCGGCAGTCTTGTCCTGTGGCGAATCAGAAACGTTATTTCGGAAGCCGACCGCGCCAAAACAAAGCTGAGAATCTCGAATCGCTTGAATATCGCGTCCGTCGTCGGGGCCGCCCTCTGGTCGTCGAGGACAAACGTCGGCGTAGTTGCGATCACGAGCCAATACTGCAAGGCACATTCGCTCGCGGCTCGGCTGGTCCGCGTTCAACCAGCTCCGCAGTCGTTCGTCTGTCATACGCGCCGTAGACACGTTGCTTTCCGTCTGGTGAAAAAAAGTGTGTCACAGGACTTAGGAGGCGCCGAATACCGCGCTTCGCCCTGCTGCCAAAATTGAATCGCGTCCGTATGGGAAACTGGTATAGGTGAAAACATCGCAGGGACGTTTGAATGGGCGTGTTCTGGAAAGTCCATTCAAAAAGGAGCCCCCGCGATGGCAAGTCATCTTACCCTGGAAGAACGCGAGATCATAGCCCACATGTGGCGAGTTCGGAAAATGCAGACGCAGATCGCCGAGCGACTCGGCCGCAGCAAGAGCACTATTTCCCGCGAACTGCGGCCCAACCGCAGTCGCAACGGCTATTGGGCGGTGGCCGCCCAGGGGAAGGCCGACCGGCGGCGGAGCGAGCGGCCGTGGGTCGCCAAGATGCAGCGGCCGGAACTGCGGCGCTACGTCGCCGAACGCTTGCGGCAGCGCTGGTCGCCCGACGAAATCGCCGGACGCTCAGCGCCGCCTCAACTCCTCCCGGATTTGCTCCAGCAGCTTCCGCGATCCGTGCTGCTCGCACCAAGCTTCCACGT
>CAYYBU010000260.1:0-5295 GCA_964469945.1 uncultured Planctomycetaceae bacterium | reverse complement strand
GTCGGACTTGGCTTCGCTTGGCACTTATGCAATAATCGTGCCGAACAGGATTGGTGCCACTGGCTTGTCCAGCAGCGATACGTCGGTTCCCCGGCAGAAAACACTGCTGGACAAGCCAGCAGTGGCACCCAAACGTCTCGCTTGGTACATTTTCAACGGGCCGTTAAACGCCGGCCCCGGCCGCCTGTCCACAGGCCCCCAATTGTAGGCACTCCTGCAACTGTTCGGGCAGAAACGGCTTCACGATGAAATCGGCAGCGCCCTTGCGAATCGCCTCGGAAATCAGCTTCGTCTGACTCAAGGCGCTGACCACGATGATCTTGGCCAGGGGATCGAAACGGAGAATGTTTTGCAAGGCGTACATGCCATCGGTGCCCGGCATGACGATGTCCAGCGTGACCACGTCGGGCTGAAGCTCGACGTACTTCGCCACCGCCTCTTGACCGTCACCCGCCTCGCCGGCGACCGTCCAGCCGTCGTCGGTCAGGATGTCGACGATCATCTTCCGCATCAGCATGGAATCGTCCACGATCAGCACGCGTTTTGACATGATTCTCACCCTTGTTAAACGCCTGAAACCTCTAGCAAACATAGGCCATGAAAAGGAGTCAGGAGTCAGGAGCTAGGAGGAAGGAGGAAGGAGGAAGTCTGAGATTCAACCGCGGAAAGCGGCCTACTGCGAGTGGTCCCTCCCTTCTCCCGTCCTTTTTCCTCCTCTCCTTACGACCGGGAGAACCGTTGCCAGCGATACAGCGTGACGCGGGCGAGGAAATTTCATCGGCGGCGGCCGCTTACGCCGAAGGCATTAGAGAGGGGGCACTCCCGCCCACGATCGACGGCCCGCGTTGTCAACCCGCGCCGGGTTCGCAGGCCGATGAGGCAGGGGAGCCCCGGGAAACGACCGAAAGGCCTGACGATGGAAATCAGCCGAAATCAATACTACCTGATCGGACTGGTCATACTCTTCGTGGGCATTCAATTCCACGCGATCGATACGATCGAACTGACGCCGGAACTAACCCAGTTCCTCGCCGAGCGGTCCGGACAGCCGGTGGCCGCGGTCAGTGCCGCCCGCTCGATCACGCAACCGTTGACGCCCTCGGGGGTGAAGAAGACGGTTCGTCCCCCCGAATGGCTAGGCTGGTCGTTGATGTCCATTGGTGCCGTGCTGATCCTACACAGTTGGGCAATGAAGAAGCCCGGCACGTAGCAGCGTCTCTCCTCGCCCGCCTATCGCTTACGACATAACCGTTCACGGGGCGGGCGGGGACTGGTCCATTTTTCGGCCAATCCGCGCCGTTTCCAAGTACGACGTCGTCCGAAAACATGGACCTGTCCCCCTCTTCCCCGCCCCGTGAACGGTTACCTTGCGGCAGGCCTGGAGAGCGGCCGGCGGTAACGGCGTCGCGACAGCGGCCTCGACTCGGAACTGGCGACAAATGCGCGGCTGCGGGCCTGCTGCCTCTTGACACTCGTCCAAAGCAGGAATTAGGATGAGCGTAGTTAGAAGTGGCGCCCCGTGGGAGAGGGCATTTTTTTCCGTTGTCCTGGAGTCCGTGCAATGCCCCCCTTCCGGCGTCTGGAAATCAACGAAGTCGGCGACGTGACCGTGGTTCGCTTTCGCGACCATAAGATCGTCGAAGACATCAACATCCAGGAGTTGGGCAGCGAGATGTTTCACTTGATCGAGGTGGAGAATCGCGACAAGTTGTTGTTGAATTTCTCTTCCGTCGATTTCCTCTCCAGTGCCGCCTTGGGCAAGTTGATCACGCTGGACAAGAAGATGAAAGCCCACGGGGGCACGCTGAAATTATCCAATATTCGCCCAGAAATCTACGAAGTCTTCGCCATCACCCGCTTGAACCGCCTCTTCGACATCAAAGACGACGAGGCGGACGCCTTAGCAGCCTTCTGACTCACGCTATTTGAGTTTCTTTTGCCGGCAACAGCCGTCCCCCCATGTCCGAGCAATGGATCTGGCGATGCGATCACGTGATCCCTAGCGATACCATGGCTGCACGGCGCGTGCTCGATGAGGTGCTGCAAGCTTTGGAGTCGCAGCACTGGCAGCAACGCGACGTTTTCAGTGTCCACCTCGCCATGGAGGAGGCCCTGGTCAATGCCATCCACCACGGCAATCACTTGGATACGGCCAAGCACGTGCGGGTCATCTGTCTGGTATCCCCCGATCGGGTAAGGATCGAAATCATTGACGAAGGCGGTGGTTTTGCGCCCGCAGCGGTCCCCGATCCCACCTGTCCGGAGCGGCTTCACACTTGCTGCGGGCGCGGCGTGATGCTGATGAAGGCCTTCATGTCGCGCGTCGAGTTCAGTAGCGTCGGCAACCACGTCGTGCTGGAAAAAGACCGCAGCGAAGCTGGCCAGAGCCTGTAAAAGAATAAGTTGAGCAAATATGGGAAGGCAAATAAGCGTAGCGCCGTTTGCCTTTCCATCGCCTGCTATTACGGCCACCATCGCTGATGTCGGGTTTCTCTCGCAATTCCTTATTGAAGTAAAGGCGACCGGCGAAGTCCGGGCGACTGGTATGCTCGTTCGCCGGTCGCCTTTGCTTCAATAAAATTGCTCAACTTATTCTTTTACAGGCTCTTAGGCCCCGTTTCCGTGCGATTGACCGTTTTGGCCTTTCCGGCTATAATCCTTCGCACATCCTGCATCGCCCTCCTTGAGGGTGCAGCGACGCGACAAACGGATTTGTCGGCCTGTGTAACCTTCCTACGTGGTTTCACGAGATTACTGCGAAATGGACTTCGCCAGTCGTGGCACACAGGAGTTGATGGTGTCACTCAGATCGTCGCTTGATGCCAAGGAACAGATCCGCGAGGCGATCGACATCGTCGATCTGGTCGGCGGCGTGATCCAGCTTCGCCGCCAAGGCCGCAACTACGTAGGACTGTGTCCGTGGCACGACGACTCGCGCCCCAGCTTGCAGGTGAATCCCGAACGGCAATCGTTCAAGTGCTGGGTCTGCGACATCGGCGGCGACATCTTCAGCTTTCTCATGAAGATGGAAGGGGTCGAGTTCCCCGAGGCCCTGGCCATGTTGGCCGATCGGGCCGGCGTGACCCTGGAGAAGCCCGAGCGAGCAGACAAGCCGGCTGCCGCGCCTGATGGGCTCGACGCACCGGGTGCGCCGGCTGCCGCGGGTGCGCTCGATAAGCGGACCCTCTACAAGGCCATGACCTGGGCCGAGCAGCAGTATCACGACGGCCTGCTGAATCTGCCCGAGGCGGAGCCGGCGCGGAAATATCTGCAAGAGCGCGGCATTACGGCCGAAAGCATTGAACAATTCCATCTCGGTTTCTCGCCCGTCGAGCGCGATTGGATTTTGCGTCAAGCGGGCGGCAACGCCAAGCGGGCGCGGATCCTGGAGGCCGTCGGCCTGCTGGCCCGACCCGCCGGCGGTGGAGACCTCTACGACCGCTTCAAGGGACGCGTGTTGTTTTCCATTCGCGACGCCCAGGGCCGGGCGGTCGGACTGGGCGGCCGCGTGTTGCCGGGCCTTTCCGACAGCAGCCCGGCGAAATACGTCAATTCGCCCGAGACGCCGCTGTTTTCCAAGAGCCACTTGCTCTACGGCCTGGATGTCGCCCGCGAGGCAATCCGCAAGAGCCGCACCGCCATGGTGATGGAAGGCTACACCGACTGCATCGTCGCCCATCAGTACGGTTTTACCAATGCGGTTGCCGTGCTGGGCACCGCCCTGGGCGAGGCCCACATCAGGATCCTCAAGCGTTTTGCCGACCGCATCCTGCTGGTGCTCGACGGCGACGAGGCGGGCCAACGCCGCGCCAAGGAAGTGCTGGAGTTGTTCGTCGCCCAGCAGGTCGATCTGCGGATCCTCACCTTGCCCGACGATCTGGATCCGTGCGAATTTCTCCAGGAGCGCGGGGGCGAGGCCTTCCGCCAATGTTTGGAAAACGACACCGTCGATGCCCTCAGCCATGCCATCCGCACGACGACGCAGGGCATCGATTTGCAGCACGACATTCACGCCGCCAGCCAGGCCCTCGAGCGGCTGGTGGCGATCGTGGCCCGAGCGCCGCGGCTGCGCAACGACACCACGGGCGCCAGCCGCTTGCGCGAACAGAGAATTCTGGAACAGTTGGCCGTCATGTTCCGCGTCGACGAGTCCGAGGTGCGCCGCCATTTGACGGCCGTGCGCCGCCAATCGCAGAACAAGGGGCCATCGCGGGGCGTAGAACCCGCCGGCGACGAGACCTCTTGGCGCCCGGCGGAGAAAATCGATCCGTGCGAACGGGAATTGCTGGAACTACTGCTGGGACACCCGGAGCTTTGGCCGCTAGCGGCTTCCCGATTGGCGGCCGAGCAATTTTGCAGCCCGGCGTGCCGCACGATCTATGAGACCGCCTGCCGGCTGATGGCGGCTCAGGTGGCGCCCGACTTCAACCGGCTGATGTTGGAGTTCGACGACCTGGCCATCAAGAATCTTTTGGTCGAGCTGGACGAACGGGAACAATCCAAGCGGAACCGGCTGGGCGATTTGCCCGTGCTGGTGGAGGAATTGATCGAAACCCTTTCTCAGAAGGAGATCGAGCGGCAGCGCCCCGCACAGAACGTGGCGCTGCGGGAAAAACGGCTGGACGCCAGCCAAGAGGATGCGGTGGTGAAAGCCATTGCCCAGCAGATACGAAGCCGGCAGGGTATTTCCGAGCCCACGGACGGGTAAGGATACTCCGGACCGGGCGATGCATCCCCACGCGCCCGCAATGCAGGGGATGACCGATCGCACGCGCGTGACACCCAGTGCGCCCGCCAGGCGTAAAAGGAGTAGCGAGGTGGACCTATTCGACAAGGACTTGCAGGAGTTGGTGGCCAAGGGGAAATCGCAAGGCTATCTGACCTACGATGAAGTCAACGAGTACCTGCCCGACGAGGAAGTCAATCCCGACAAGCTCGACAACCTGTTGATCGCCCTGGAGGAGGAGGGCATCGACCTGGTCAACGAGCCGCCCGCCAAAGAGTTCTACGACATCGCGGAACAAACGGACAACGATGGCCCGGTTTCCGCGCGCTTCGCCGAGCACGAGATCGTCGTCGAGTCGACGCCGTTGTCGGCCGAGGTGGGCAAGTGGAGCAGCGATCCGATCCGCATGTATCTGTCGCAGATGGCCGAGATCCCGCTGTTGGCCAGGGAAGAAGAAATTTCGCTGGCCAAGAAAATCGAAGTCACCCGCAAGCGTTTCCGCCGCACGGTGATCGGCTGTGCCTTGGCCATGCAACATACCCTCAGCGCGTTGGACAAGGTTCATAGCG
>CAYYBU010000259.1:0-5339 GCA_964469945.1 uncultured Planctomycetaceae bacterium | reverse complement strand
AGTCCCCACGCGGTTCCAGGGCATGCGAGCCAACAGCAGGCCCATGCCACAGGTATCGGTGAGGCCGGAGAAGAGCAAGCCGGCGCCGACGAAGGCGGACAAGCCGATCCAGCCCCAGTGGACCGTCACGCCGAGCACGGCCCCCACGAGCACCAGCGAGCCGGCGGCGATGCGGACCTGACGTTCCAGCGAGACCGCCTTCTTGCCGCGCACCACGGGCAGGCCCGCTTCGGCCCAAGCCGTGGTGCCGCCTTCGACGTTGACGACCTGGCCGCCGCCGGCCGCCATGAGCTTTTCACATGCCTGTCGGCCGCGACCGCCCGAACGGCAAATGACATACAGCGGCTGGCCGGCCCGATCCTTGCGGGCCTGGAGGAGGCTGGCCGGGTCGAGCACGTCCAAGGGCACGTTGCGCGCCAGGTCGGCGTGGACTTCGCGGAACTCGACCGGCGTGCGAACGTCGATCAATTCGATCGCCTCGCCGCGAGCCCGCCGTGCGTGCAGATCGCGCGGAGAAATCGTGAGCACATCCATCGGTGGTTCCTTTCCGGAAAACTTGTGGTGCAGGCGTCTCGCCTGCAATGTAGCAGGCACACGCCGTGTGCCGTCAGCCAATTACGGCACACGGCGTGTGCCTACTACATTACGGGCTCTAACGGGTAAATCGCTTGCGGATGCAAGCGAGGAAATCTTTCAAACAGGGTTCGCACACGCGGTAATACGTCTTGCGGCCTTCACGCTCTTGCGTGAGCAGCCCGCAATGCTGCATGAGCCGCAGGTGGCCCGAGGCCACGGGGCTGGGGATGCCGCACGCTTGGGCCAACTGCCCGACCGTGTAGCGATCGGCCAACAACATTTCCACCATTCGCAGCCGCTGCGGGTGGGCCAGGGTGCGCAGGCACTCGGCCGCTTGGCCCAGTAGGTCCAAATCCATTAGTTCCGTCTTGGGGACATCCGGCAGTTCGGTTCTCATGACATAGCCTCCATAGATTAATATATCGTAATATTCATATATGTCAATGCATAAAATCCGCGGATTCCCCTCGTATCCGGCACACTCCGTGTGCCGCTGGCCCGGCGGCACACGGAGTGTGCCGGATACGTAGAAGCCCACCCTTGTTGCAGAGCCGTTACACTCGCTTGTCGGGATTCTGGTACAATTAACGCATAACGCCGGGCGGCGGTAGGGAACCTTCCGCCGCTCGGCGGCGTCCAAGGGGCGTCTCACGAAACCAGACGCCCTCACCCCCTGCCCCTCTCCCGCGAGCGGGCGAGGGGAGTTGAGGGCACTCACAGGAGCACCACGATGTCACGGCTCATGGCTCTTATCGGCTCGGCCATTCTGCTTGCCGGGATGACCGCCCCGACGTTTGCCCAGGCCGACGCCCAGGCGGCCTATCAGCAAGCCAAGGCGGCCTACCAGGCGGGCAAGTTCACGGCGGCCCGCGACTTGGCCGAGCAGGCCGCGACCACGGACCCCAAGAATGCCGAAGTGCTGTTGCTGCTGGGCAAGGCCCGCTACGAACTGGGGGAATTGGACGAGGCCCTGGCCGCCTGGAAGCAGACGTTGGCCCTGGCGCCGCAGGAGCCGTTTGCCACCCGCATGTTGGAGGTCTTGCGGGCGCGGCGGGCGGATATCGACACGCGCATCAAGCTGGTCGAAGCCATGCGCGCGGAAAGACTGTTTGTGCCGGCCTGGCAGGAGAGCCATAACCTCTTGGAAAACAAAACGCTCACCGACGGACAACGGGCCAAAGTCCTCACTCTCCAAGCCCATCTGGCCATTCGCATGGGGAATCCCGACGAGGCGCTGAAACTGCTGCGCGAAGTGCTGACGCTCTATCCCAAGCAGGCCGACGCGGTGGAGACGTCGCTGCTGCTCGGGCAAGCCAAGTTGCTCGCCGGCGGCGACGCCGCGGCCGAAGGACTCGATCTGCTCAAGCAACTCATCGCCAAGCACGCCGGCACGCCGGCCGCGGCGGTGGCCCGTTACGAGTGCATCGTCTTCGCGCTCGGCCAGGGGGGCGATCCGGCGCGGGTCGAGGCTTTGGCAGCCTGGCTGGCCGAGAATCCCAAGCACGAGCGGGCCGGCGAAGGTCGGCGGAAACTGATCGATTGGTATCTGACGTTGACGCGGGAAGGCCCGCGGGCGGCGGCCGATGCGGCGCTGGCCCCGACCGATGTGCAAGCCTTGGCGGTGAGTAAGCAGTTCGCGGCCGCGAGCGTGCGTACCGAGGAAGTGCAAGCCCTGGCCGAGCAATGGGTCAAGCATTGGGATGGCCAGTATGCGGGCAGCGGGGCGTTCGCGGCAGCCGCAGCCGGGGCCGACGACTTGTTGACCGCGGCGCTACCTCGCCCGGCACGCTTGACGGTGCTGCGGGCCGCGGCACGCTACAAGATCGAACTGGCCCTGGCACGATTGGCCGAGCAAGCCCGGGCGGGCCGTTTGCCCGCGGCGGTCGAGACGGCCACGCTGCCGACGGATTTGGCCGCGGCCGTAGCGGCCTGCGACGCGATCAACCAGGAGGCCCCGGCGCAGCCGGCTTGGGGCGAACTGGCCCAGTTGGCCGTGCGAACGCGGCAGTTGGCCAGCGGCATGGCCCTGCCGGACCGGGTCGTCGCCCTGCGCGGTCCGGACGCTTGGGCCGTGGCCATTGCCTTGCCGGTGATCGGGGCCAACGCCGACGCGGCCGCCGTGGCCGCGGCAGTCGGTGTCGTGGCCGGCACGATTCACGATGCGCTGCGCGTCGATCAGCCCGCCGCACGGTTGTTGGCACTGGCGCTCAGCCGCCGACTGCTGGCCGCGCCGCTGTCGCCGAAGCATCCGGCTTGGGTCGAGGCGATGAACCATCACGCGGCCCTGCTGGACGGCCAGGCCAAGTTCCAGTTCTATGAAAACGTCAAGGCCGGCCGCGATGCGGACAACGCCAAGCTCTCCGACGTGCAGCGGGAGTTCATCGAGACCTTGGCGAAGGTGCTGGCCGTCAACGCCGCGCAAGGATCCAATGCGCTCCAATCGGTCGCTCAGCACGTGAAGCCCTGGAAGGATCGCGGCCATTGGGGCGTGGCCGAGGAAGTTTACGTCGCGTTGGCCAAATCGCTGCCGCCGCAGCAGCAGCGCGACGCCCGGCTGGCCATCGTGCAGCTTTGGATGGAGCAGGTATTTCAGCGCGACCGGCGTTTGGCCGCGGCCGGACTGACCGTGCCCCGAGAGCTGGATGCCACGCTGAAGAAGGCCCTGCTGAGTTGCTACGAGTTGCAGGCGGGCCTGGAGCCCGAGAGCCCCGTGTTGCGGCAGGTCCGCCACGCCTGGGACGCCATTGCGGCCCATTACCGGCGGCTGGAATACGACGACGTGGCCGAGGCGGCTATGCGGGCGAAAACCGAGCAGGCGGTGCCGGCGGCCGCGGAGTATGCCGATTTCCAATTGATTTGCCTGCACGAAGAGCAGGCCCGCCGCGAGTTGGCCCGGCAGTGGAAGCAATACGACGCGGCCGAGAAGATCGCCTTGACGCCCGCGCTGAAGGACGCCAGGGACGCCTGGAAGAAATTCATCGCCGCACAGCCGGCGAGCCCCTTGGCCACTGCGGCGGTCGAGCGGATCTTCGCCATCGGCACGCTGCTGGAACAACAAGGCGCCTTCGCCGCGGCAGCCGAAGTTTACAGTGATCTTGCCGCCTTCGCCGCTGCCGACAAGGTGCTCTCGGCCTCCGCGCCGGGGGTGGCCAGCACGCTGGAGCGGGCGGAGTTCGCCGCAGCCGCGGCCCTGGACGCTCAGGCCCGCAAGAATTTGAGCAAGGCACTGGCCGAGCGGAAGCCGGACGATGCGCCACCGGCCAAGTTGAGCGAGCCGTTCGCCGCGGCCAATGCGGCGTATAAGGCGTTCATCGTGGCCCACGCCGACAGTCCGCTGGTGGGCGATGCGCTGCGGCGCGCGATGGGCATCGCGCTGGAGTATGCCCAGCGCGACGCCTGGGAAGTGGCCGAAGGCGTGTACGCCGACTTGCAGAAAGCGAAGCTGTCGATCCGGCGGCCCGAGCGGCTGGAGTTCGCCCGCGGCGTGTGTCAGTTGGGCCGCGCCATGCCGGCCCATGCGAAGGAAATCCTGACCGCCTTGAGTTCCACCGGCCTGGGCAGAGGTATAGGGGAAGGGGAAGAGGTGTCCGGGGCGACGGAGTTGGCGGCGTCGCGGTATATTATTGCGAAGCCGCAGTATGCGTCGGTCCCGAAGGACGCCGTGTCGTCTGACGACGGCGGTGGCGGTGGCAGTGGCAGTGGCAGTGGCGCCACGACCCTTAACGCAGGGGACTTAGTCCTTGATACGCCGGCGACACCCATGCCCGCGGCGGCGGCGCCGTCCCCCGCGGCCCCGGCGGCTTCGTCGGGGGCCGGGTCGGCACAGACCCTGGGCCGTAACTACAACCAACCGCAGGAAGCGACGGCCGAGGCGCGGCGCGACAACCAGTTGCTGGCGATGATCCAGCGGCAGGAAGCCAATCGTTCGGCCCGCGTGGCCCAGCTTGGCAGCAACCCCACTTACAATGCCCTGGCGCAGCAGCCGGTGGCGCAGCAAGAAGTCCAGCAGGGCCAACAGCAGCAGATGCAAGTGCCGACCGTGGTGCTCTCCGAGGCCGAGCTGGCCCGGCTGCAAAGGGCCTTCGATGCGGCCTATGAAATCTTCCAGGGCCTGCGGAAGAACTATGCCGACTCGCCCACGGCCGCGCAGGCGCGGGCCGAGATCCTGGTGATGATCGGCCACTGGCGCGGGCTGACGCAATGGCAGCGGGCGGCCACGCTGGCCTTGCAGTTCCTGGGCGACAACCCCAGCGATCCGCAGCTTCCGCGGCTGCGGCTGGAGGTGGCCCGCGACCGTATGGCCTGGGCCGCCAAGCCGATCGAGAAGAAGATGACCCGGCAGGAACTGCTGGCCGAGGTGTCGGGACGCTTTGCCGCCGCCCGCGCGGCCCTGAGCCAGTTGATCGCCGACTTCCCCAAGGAGCGCGAGTGCCGGCAGGAGGCGCAGTGGGACATCGCGGGCAGCTTCCTCACCGAGGCCCGCGTGATCGGAGGGGTGAGTCCGACCTTGGCGCGAGGACAGTTCGTCCGCGCCGCGCGGGAGCTGCGCGCCGTGGCGGAGAAGTATCCCAATCATCCCCGCATCGGCGAGATTCCTCAGATGCTGTGGAACGTTGCGGAGGAATTGGTCGGCCGCGGCTACGAAGAAGAGGCCATCGTGGTGTGGAACGAGCTGGCGATTTACGACCCCTTGCATCCGCTGGCCCAACAGGCGGCGTTGCGGATCGCCGAGACCTATCAGCAGGCATTGAAGCGGCCGCTGA
>CAYYBU010000258.1:0-5340 GCA_964469945.1 uncultured Planctomycetaceae bacterium | reverse complement strand
AAGGCCATGCTGAACGTGGGGAAGCCGAGGACGAAAAATCCGAGCTTGGACGGCTGTCGCAAGAGGAGTCCGTCGACGGTGATTCTCAGGTCATAGAATACTTGGCGGCCGGCCAGTCGCCGGTGGGCGGGCATACGAAGGGCTTTGTTGGGTTGGCCACCAGTACTCTCGACAGGAGCCGGGCCGTGGAAGGCATGCCCGCGTTCTGTGTCGTGCCGACTCCCGGTAGGAGATCGAGCGTCAACGATCCCACTTCCTCCGCAAAAATTTTTAGTTTCTTCGTAGGTTTTGACGATCATCGAGACTACGGGGTGGCATCGGCCGGCTGGTCGCAACCGACCGAGGCATGGCTGGACGAGTTGTTCCCCGCGCTACCGCCGCCGCCCGCCAAGGAAAAGGAGCCCGAGCCGCGTTGGCCGGCCGAGGCCCGCGCGTTGGCCGAGCGCCTGGTGCGCAGCGAACAACTCGCGGCCGTCAATGGCGGCTTGCAGATCGACATCCAGTCGCAAACGTTCGATCCCCGCTGGAACGAGCTCAGCGGCCAAGAGCAAACCAGCGCGGCCATCGCGCCCATCGGCTGGCTGGTCACCCGCCGTGGCGACCGCCAGCAGACCAGCGTCGCCTGGTGCGACGCGCACCAGCGCGGCGTTATCTCCAAGGCATTCGAGCTTGGCCGGGTGCGAAAGTCCACGCTCGCTGACGTAGCTCGGCCGCCGGTGGACCTCGGACTGGGCACCATGACGCGGTTGGACCGCGCCTACGCCGGCTACGCGATCGCGTTGAGGCCGCAAGCCGACCGGCGGACGCTGCTCGTCCTGACGCGCCCCGACAACGAACGCGATGAAGTCCACATACTCGTGGATACCGCTCGCATGGTGGTTCTGCGGCTGGAGACGCGGCAAATGGGCAAGGTCACTTCCACCACCACGCTGGGCGACTTCATCCAGCTTGGCGGCGCCTGGTGGGCTGGCCGTATCGAGACCGACGACGCCGATGGCCACCGCACGGCCCTGGTCGCGCAGAAGTTCACCGACTTGGCCCCGGGGCGTTTCACGCAACTCGAAAAAGACGGCATCGCCGACCGCCAGCATGTGCTGCTGCTCGAGCAACCGTTGCCTTCGCTCATCGAAGCCAAGCGGGCGGCCGCCGCCGGCAAGGCCCGCTTCGAGGACCAAATCGTCCTGATGTTGCACTTCCAAGCGACCCAGCAATGGCAGCGCGTGCTGGACGAACTGGGCAAGGCCGAGAAGCTGGTCGCCGACAAGCCTGGGCGGCGCTGGATTCGCAGCCTGGTGCTCACCGCGGCCCGGCGTCACGACGAGGTCAAACAGCGTTATTTCGACGAAGCGGCCACACTGGTCAAGGGGCTCGGCCCGCAGGCCACGCCGGACGAGGCATATCTGGCCGATTTTATGGTCGATCGCGGCAGTTCCCTCTTCGAGGCCAACGAGATGCTGGCCCTGCTCGGAGTGCTCAAAGTCGTCTACGATCGGCAGCCGACCTATCTGGAAGCCCCGATAACGTGGCAGCAGCGGCGCATCAACTATCTGGAGCATGCCGGCCAGTCGCCCGAGGCCCTGCGGCTGCGGAAGCAACTGGCCGAGCAATATCCGCGCGATGCCGAGTTGCAGCGGTTATACGCCCAGGGGCTGGTCCAGGCGGGCCAGTACGCGGACGCTTATGCCTGGATCGATCGCGTGCTCACGTCGGACATCCACTGGCTGCCCGCGGAAGAACAGTCGCTGCGCAGCGCATACGCCGACTGGCTGCGGGCGCAGGGGCGTTACGCCGATCTGCTGGAGTACCTGGCGGCCTGGGTCCGCCGCAATCCGCCCGACGCCACGGCCTACCAGCAGTACCTCAGTGCCTTGGTCTGGAACGACCGGCCCAAGGAGGCCGAGCGGCTAATGGCCCGCTGGATCGAGGAGGGTAAGCGTCCCGACACCTTGCCGCCGGAGGTCGCCAGCCGCTTGCAGGCCGCCGTATCACATGCCTTGGGGCAGGGCTGCAACTTCTACGTCGACCGCATCGACCCCGAGTGGTTGAAAACGCTGGCCCGTGCGGAGATCTTCTTTGCCCGGCACCCGTCGCAGGGCGGCATCGCGGATCAAATCATGGGCAACAGCGCCTTCCAGCAGAGCGACCCGTGCCGCGACGTCCGCAGGCAGGCGTTGAAGATCCTTCACGACGACCTGTCCAAGCTGACACCCGTCGAGATCGCGCGGCTGGTATCCTGGATCAACGCCGGCGATCCGGCCATCGAGGCGCCGGAGTGGCAGCGACTGGCCGCCGGTCTGCGCGAGCGCTGGACGAACGAGGCCAAGCCCGAATTGCAACAGCAGCTTGGGCAGACGCTCGTAACGGTCCTTTCCGGCCACGCCGACGCGACCGCGCTGCTGAGGTTCCTGCAACAGCAGTATGAGCACGGGCTTGAAGAGCACCGCGCCGCGTATGCCAGCCAATGGTTCGACACGCTGTTGCGTCAGCCCTGGTCGGCCGCGCATGAAGATGCGGCTTTTGCGCTGCTCGAGAAGCTTTCCGATGCCGAGGAGCCGGCGGTACGTCTGGCGGCCGCGGTGGCCGGGCTGCATCGCCTCACCGACCGCATGGTCCAGGCCCGCTTCCAGGCGGCCATCGGCAAGGTCGAGCACCAGGAGAAGCTCACCCGCACGGAGCTTCGCGTCAAGCGGGAAGAGAATCTGCAAGCGGCCCGGCATGGGTTCATCGAGCGCTTGCGGCAAGCGGCCAAGCAGTCGAGCCGGGGACTGTCCCGAGTTTCGTCCGTCGTCTCGGAACGAGACGCAGAAACTGGGACTGTCCCCTTTACGCGTTGGCTGAGCGTCGAGCGGCTATACCTCCAAGTGCTTGTCGGTAAGCAACTCGACAAAGTGGCCGAGGAGTGTTTTGAACTGTTGGGGCCACCGACGGCAGGAAAAAAGGACGCCAATTCCCCGGACGGCGACGTAGCCCAGCGGCTTGAGGAGATGCTGCACCACCGCTACCTGGTCACGCTCATGAACCTGGCGGCCCGCAAGACGGCCAAACCGGAGTTGGCGCCGCGCGTGCTGGCCTATCTGGAGCAGACGGCGGCCGCGGAGCCGCAGGAGCCGCGCTGGAAACTGATGCAGTACCAATTGCTGGTGGCGCTGGATCGCCCTAGGGATTTGCAAAAGAAGCTGCAAGGGTGGATCGGCGAGGGGACTGTCCCAAGTTTCGTCCGTCGTCTCGGAACGAGACGCAGAAACTGGGACTGTCCCCCTCCGGCGATCGACCCCAACACCTGGCGGCTGTCGCTGGCCTATCTGCTGGCCGAACAGGGGCGGATCGCCGAGGCCATTGCCCTCTTCGAGGCCATCGCCGCGGCCGACGAGCTTTCCGCCGCCGATTACCGCACCCTGGCCGACTGGTATCTGGTCGTCGGCCGCCGCCCGGAGCACGAGCGGGCGATGATTGCCGCGCTGAAGGCGACCGACCAGTGGCGGCTCTATCGGTGGCTCTATGCCGAGCTCCAACCGTGGCAACGCACCGACGCGCCGCCGCCGCGGGAGCTGGATCCGCAAGTCCCCTTGGCCTTCGCGGCGTTGCTGGAGAAAGCCGACCAGCAGCAGGACTACCTGGGGCTGTTGCGGCAGTTCTACCAGACCACCCGCGACTTCCGCCTCCTGGCCGGACTGGCCGATGCGGTCGTCGGGCACACGGCGGGCCACGTCTACCAAATGCTGCAAGGCATGGGCCCCGTCCTGGCTGAAATCCGCGACGAGGCGACCGCCGACTCGCTGGTCGAGCAGCTCGCGCAGGTTCGCCGGCGGACCAAGACCGACGTGGACCGCCGCGCCCTGGACTTGCTGGAAATGCTCGTCGAGCGCCGCGCCGCGGATTTGCAGAACCAGCCCGGGCCCCACGTCGCCCGGGCCCTGGCCGCGCTGGAGCGATCCTGGAAGCGCCAGTGGACCGCGGGCGAGCCGCGCTGGATGGCCGATTTATTGGCCTCGCTGGGCCACATCTCGCAGCCCGAGTTGGCCCAGGAACAACTACGCGAATTAACGAGCCTGCACCGCGACGCGGCCACCGGGTCGATCGACCGTTTGCACATCGCCCATGCCCTGGCGCGAGCCCAATGGAGCTATGATCGCCAGCAGGAGGCCATCGACCTGCTGTCGTCCGCCTTGGACGAGTACGAGGCGGCCTGCGGCGGCACCCTGCCAGTGGAAGCCAACGAGCCGTTTTCCACCATGATCTCCTACCTGGAGCAGCGACGGAATTACGCCCGCGGTGAAGATCGCCTCTTCGCGCAACTGAAGCATCCGGCCAACCCGCAACAGCGCGATTGGCTCGGCGAGCAACTCTACCAGTTGTACCAGAGCGCGATCGCCGGCGATGGCGAGGTTTTGCTGGGCGTCGGGGCGGCGCTATATGAGGCGGTTCAGCAGAAGCTTTTCGACGAGCTGAAAACGGCCGACGACAACCACCGCTCCAACCTGCTCAGCCGCCTGCTGACCATCTACCGCACGGCCCACGGCAAGAAGCTTCCCGGGCCGGTCGATGTGGTCGCGGACCTGCGGCGGTTCGCCTTCCACCGTCTGCCGGAGGTGCTGACGCGGCAGAACAACAACTATGACAACCTCGTTTCGCAGACCGGACAGACGTTGCACGACCTGGTCGGCCCTCGCGACGGCCTGGCGTTTCTGATCCAGCAAATCGAGGCCACGCCCACTTGGCTGTGCTACAACGGCCAGGACGGCTGGAGCCGCTTCGCTTGGACGCTCGGCGAGTGGCGGCCCGAGGCCAAGGATCTCGGCGACCTGGAACCGCGGCTGTTGCGGATCGTCCTGGCCGAGCTGCGCGAAGACTTGCGGTCGCGGCAGTCGCGCCATCGCGTGATCTACGACCGCCGCTATGGCTACTGGTGGGCGGAAAAGGAAAACGACTTCGCCCGCGTGGCCGACGAGGTGCTGGCCAAGGACCGCCAATCGGCAGCGGCCACCGTCTATATCGCCGAATATCTCTACTGGGGATTGAATCGTTACGGCCGCGCCATCGACGTTCTTTTGGACGCCCATCGCCGCGAGCTGCTCGACGAGGCGGGCCAGGCCACGCTGGTGGACTATCTCCAGCGGCAATCGCGTTTTGCCGAGTCGATCGCCGTCTTGGAACCGCTGGTCCAGCGTCGGCCCGACAACCTCGACTACCGCGTGCAGTTGATGCGGGCGTACTTCCACGTCAATCGCCAGGCCGATCTGTTGGCGTTGCTGAAGAAGACCGATGGCTATTTTCATCAGCCCGGCCGCTGGCAGGAGCCGGTCATGCGCGCACTGGCGGCCAGTTGCCTGGAGAACCACC
>CAYYBU010000257.1:0-5344 GCA_964469945.1 uncultured Planctomycetaceae bacterium | reverse complement strand
CTCGACGAGACGCCGGCCGCCTATCGCCCGCTGGTGCAGGTGATCGACAACTTCGCGCGGAATCACAAGCTGGGCCTGATTTTCGAGGGCCGCGCCGGCGCCGGCGGCCGCTTGTTGGTCTGCGGACTGGACCTGCCCAACATGGCCAGAGACCCCGCCGCGCGGCAACTGCTGGCGAGCCTTTATGCCTATGTGGGCTCGGCGGCCTTTGCGCCGCAACAGCAGCTCAGTGCCGACGTGCTGGAAACACTTTTCGTGCCGAAGTTCGCCAACCGCTTGCAGGGGCTGGGCGCGAAGATCTCCGCCGATAGCGCCGCGAGCGACTGCGCGGCGGACAGCGCCATGGACGGTCAGCCAGAAACCCTCTGGCACACGCCGTGGGACGAGCACGCGGCCGGCTTCCCCCATCATCTGATTGTGGAACTGCCGCGGCCAGCCAGGCTGGCCGGCCTGACCTGCCTGCCGCGGCAGGACGACAACCGCAACGGCTGGATCAAGCAGTACGCCGTGTACGTCAGCGCCGACGGCAAGGACTGGGGCACGCCGCTGGCCCAGGGCGTCTTCCGGCAAGATGCCGGCTTGAAGACCGTGAAGTTCGCGCAGCCGGTGACCACGCGGTTCCTGAAATTCGTCGCCCTCAGCAGCTTCGACGCAACCAAGCCCTACGCCTCGTTGGCCGAGATTGACGCCATCCTTGCCCATTGATCGTATCCGGCACACTCCGTGTGCCGCCGGGTGCCACTGCTGGCTTGTCCTGCAGTGCTGCGCAGGGGGTGGTTCGACACTGCTGGGCAAGCCAGCCGTGGCACCCGGTGCGCCGTAGGGAACGCCCTCCGTGGCGTTCCGGGGCTACCCAGGCAGCGTCTGTTTCTGTTTCCGGAACGCCGCGGAGGGCGTTCCCTACAGCGGGCTCTTGCAGTGGCCGCGGGGTGGATTAGACTGGACTGCGTCGTCAGCGTGGATCGGTTCCCCGCTGGTGGTCTACGATATGTATCCCATGAAGGAGGTGTTCCGTGTTCCAGGCGATTTCCATGCAAAAGCTCTTCGCGGTGGTTCTGGCGTTAGTGGGCGCGGCTCCGGCCGATTCGCCCAAGCAGTTGCAGATCAAGCCGGGCGATCAGATCGTGGTCCTCGGCGACTCGATCACCGCGGCCGGCGGATATCTGCGCGACATCGACGCGGTGTTCGCCCAACAGTATCCCGACCTGAAGATTCCGAAGGTGATCAACAAGGGGATCGGCGGCCAGAAAGCCGAGGACCTGGTGCAGCGGTTCGATAGGGACGTGGTGCAGCTCAAGCCGGCCTTCGTGACCATCCACATCGGCATCAACGACGTCTGGCACCGTCTGAGCAAGCCCCACGAGGAGCAGGTGCTGGCGAACTATCAGAAGAACGTCGCCAAGTTGGTCGATGCGGCGCAGAAGGCGGGCATCAAGGTCATTCTGCTGACGCCCACCGTCATTGAAGAAAACCCCAGCGCGGAAGGCAACAAGCGGCTGGCGATGTACGTGGCCGCCGAAAAGAAGATCGCCGCCGAAAAGAAATGCCAATTGGTCGATCTGCACGGCATGTTCCTCACGGCCCTGAAGCAGAAGCCGGCCGACCAGACGCGATGGCTGACCGCCGACGGCGTCCACATGAAGCCGCTGGGCGATGCGGTCATGGCCACGGGCGTGCTGCGGGCGTTGGGCGTCCCGGACGCGAAGATCGCGGCCACCGATCTTGGCAAGAACTGAGACGCCGGCCAAAGTTGCACGAAACTCCGATAGGGAACGCCCTCCGCGGCGTTCCCTTTTTTGTCGGCAACGGGCCGCCAGATGTATCCGGCACACTTCGTGTGCCGCTGCGGACGACGGCACACGGAGTGTGCCGGATACATGAAGGCCACGCAGCCTTCATCACCAGTTCTCCGCCGCCACCTCGAAGTAAGCCTGCGGATGCGCGCAGGCCGGACAGGCGGCCGGCGCGTCGGGTCCTTCGTGGACGTAGCCGCAGTTGAGGCAGCGCCATTTCACGCTCTGGCCACGTTTGAACACGCGGCCGTTCTGCACGCTCTCCAGCAGGCCGCGGTAACGCCGCTCGTGCTGCTTCTCGGCCACGGAAATCTTCTCGAACGTGATGGCAATGGCCTGAAAACCCTCTTCCCGCGCGACGCTGGCAAAACGCGGATACATGGCCGACCACTCCTCCTGCTCGCCACTGGCCGCCGCCAGAAGGTTCTCGGCGGTCGTGCCGACGACGCCTGCCGGGAAGGCGCACTCGATCTTCACCTCGCCGCCCTGCAGGAACTTGAAAAACCGCTTGGCGTGTTCCTTTTCCTGGTTGGCCGTCTCCTCGAAAATGGCGGCGATCTGCATGAAGCCGTCCGTGCGGGCTTGGCTGCTGAAGTAGGTATAACGATTGCGCGCCTGCGACTCGCCTGCAAAGGCCATCAGCAGATTGCGTTCGGTTTGCGAACCTTTCAGGTCCATGGAAGTACTACCTTGTTGCGGTGGGGTGAATGAACGTGAGCGCAAGAGCGGCATTTTACCATGAACGATGGCGCCTGTCAGCCAAACTCTTGGGCGTCGGACAAGATTCTTTCACCCTACGCGATTGACGAAATTGTCACTTCCGTGCTATCATGTGCCCAAGCATTAGGCACATGAAGTCGCCGCTACGCGCGTTCCGCAGACATCCGCCGAACGGATAGAGTTCGTAACATGTTCATGTAAAACACATTACGTCGATTCGTTCGGCCGCGGAGCCGTTTCGGGCAGACTTTGCGTGTTACGCGGGACAAAGTTGTCTATATGGCAGAGAACCACAACAACGTCTCATCCGGGTGCCATCGCCGGATGGCTTCAATAGAAAGGTGAAGGAGTCTCATGACGCACGCTACGAACTTGCGGCGGTTTCTCGCGATCGGTCTTCTCCTCGTGGTGGCTTGGTCGCTCGGGACACCCTTGGGCATGGCTCAGCCAGCGGCTTCGCCCGGCGAAGCCGTAGCGACTCCTCCGGCCACTCCTCCAGCGGCGACCGATCCCAAGTTCGATGCCGGCGATAACGCCTGGGTGTTGACCTCCGCAGCCTTGGTGTTGTTGATGACCGGGCCGGCGCTGGCGCTGTTCTATGCCGGCCTGGTCCGCAAGAAAAACGTCTTGAGCGTCATGATGCAGTGCGTTTTCCTCATGTGCCTGATGACCGTCCTCTGGGGGCTGTATGGCTACACGTTGGTCTTCGGCGGCGAGGGGCCCTGGATCGGCGATGGCCGCTACCTGTTCATGCGGGGGGCGGCCGCCGTCTGGACCGACCACGGGGCCGAAATCCCCTTGTTCCCCCACCTCAGCATTCCCGTGATGACCCACATGCTCTTCCAGGGCATGTTCTTCATCATCACGCCGGCCCTGATCTGCGGAGCCTTCGCCGAACGCATGAAATTCAGCACCATGGTGGTGTTCATGGCCCTCTGGGGCACGTTCATTTATTGCCCCTTGGCCCATTGGATCTGGGGTGGCGGCGTGCTGGCATTCGGCAGCCCCCATGCCACGAAATTCGCCTACGGCGGGGCCTTGGATTTCGCCGGCGGCACGGTGGTTCACATCAGCTCCGGCGTGTCAGCCCTGATCTGCGCCTTGGTGCTGGGGAAACGCTTGGGATACGGCAGCGAGCCGATGCCGCCTCATAACTTGACCTACACCGCCATCGGCGCCGCCATGCTCTGGGTGGGCTGGTTCGGCTTCAACGCCGGCAGCGCCTTGGCCTCGAGCGGCCTGGCCGCCAGCGCCTTCACGGCCACGCATTTTGCTGCCGCCGCTGGCGGGCTGACCTGGGCCAGCATCGACTGGTGCCTGCGCGGAAAGCCGAGCCTGCTGGGGGCCTGTTCCGGACTGGTGGCCGGACTGGCCTGTATCACCCAGGCCGCCGGCTATGTCACGCCCATGCACGCCTTTCTCTTCGGCGTGATTGGCGGCACGGTGTGCTACACGGCCTGCAGCCTGATCAAGGTCCGCCTCGGATACGACGATTCCTTGGATGTCTTCGGCGTACACGGCATTGCCGGTGTCTTGGGGGCCGCCCTGACCGGCGTATTCGCCACCCGCGCCACCGGCGCCACGGCAAGCTGCGGCGATGGTCGCCAACTGCTCGGTCTGCTGGAAGGCGGCACGACGCTCTGGAAGGGCCAACTCGTCGCCATCGCCGTCGCCGTGGGCCTGGCCGTCGTCGGCACGTTCGTCATCCTCAAGGTGCTCGATTTGGTGATGGGACTGCGCGTCTCCCAGGCCGCCGAGATCGAGGGCCTGGACATCAGTCAGCACGAAGAAGAAGGTTACATCTTCCTTTGATCCAGGAGTCCTCCGATGAAGAAAGTGGAAGCCATCATCCGGCATTTCAAGCTGGAAGAAGTCAAGCAGGCATTGACCGAGCACGGCATTACGGGCATGACCGTGACCGAAGTCCGCGGTTTTGGCCGGCAGAAAGGCCACAGCGAAATGTATCGGGGGGCCGAATATAAGGTCGATTTCGTCCCCAAGATCAAAATCGAGGTCGTCGTTTCCGATGCCAAGCTGCAAACCGTCTTGGACTCGATCATGCGGGCCGCGCAGACCGGACAGGTCGGCGACGGCAAGATGTTCGTCAGCGATCTGGCCGACGCCGTGCGCATCCGCACCGGCGAGTCGGGTGAAGACGCCATCTGAGGGCCGCGGCGCTGCGGTGGGCGAGTTTGAAAGCTCACCGCTTGTGAATTTCTGTAGGCTGCCACTGCTGGCTCGTCCAGCAGTGGCAGCCGAGCCGGGTGATCCTTGGATTGGCCGAATAATAACTTCCGAACCTGGGCGGAAGGACCACTCCTCCGTAGGTCAGGCTGTGCCTGACAATCCGGGGTGTCAGGCACAGCCTGACCTACGATTTGCGGATGTTACTTTCCGGCCGATCCTTACCCGCGCGTCGCCGCCGCGGCGTTCCCCCCGCGGCACAAACCGATGGCTTCCAACGCCCGATAGACCTCCTCCAGCGTCTTTTCGCCGAAATTGGGGAAACTCAGCAGCTTCGCCGGCGTGCAGTCCAAAAGATGCTGCACCGTGAAGACGCCGTGGTCTTCTAGGCAATTGACCGTGCGGACGGGCAGGCCGATCTCCGCCGTGCTCATCTCCAAACGTTCGTCCTTGCCGCGCTTTTCCCAGGCGGGAAGTGGAATACGGGTCATAGGGGTTCCCTCCCAGCAAACAGGTGAAAGATCGTTCCGTAACGGGCTTCGGGGGCGATTATAGCAAAGTCATGCCTGCTGCGGAAAGGCCGGCAGGGGAAGAATGTATCCGGCACACTCCGTGTGCCGTTGGCCCGGCGGCACACGGAGTGTGCC
>CAYYBU010000256.1:0-5356 GCA_964469945.1 uncultured Planctomycetaceae bacterium | reverse complement strand
TGGAGCTTTTAGAGCCGGCCGGGCAGCCGATCTTCGGCATGATGATGGCCACCTATCGCGTGCTGTTGGAGCAGATCGCCCGCCGGCCGGAAGACGTTTTTCTGCGCCGCGTGCGCGTCAGCCGGCCGCGGAAATGGCGGATCGCGGCCCGTTGGGCCCTGCTGCCGCCGCGCGCGGCGGCGTTGCTATGATCGCCGACGAAAGCCAACTTCGTTCCCCGCGAGTGACCGTGATCGGCGGCGGTCTGGCGGGCATCAGTGCGGCTGCGGCTGCGGCGGAACATGGCTGCCGGGTGGAACTGTTCGAGCAATCGGCCCATCTGGGCGGCCGGGCTGGCTCGTTCCTCGACCCCCACGGCGGGCAACTGGTCGACCAATGCCAGCATCTGGCCCTGGGGTGTTGCACGGAGTTGTTGGACCTCTGTCGACGCCTGGGCGTGATCGACTGTTTCCAGCGCGAGCGGACGCTGCACTTCTTCGCCCCCGACGGCACGCGGAGCGACCTGGCCGCCGTCCGCTGGCTGCCCGCCCCCTTGCACCTGCTGCCGGGGCTGCTGCGGCAAAAGTACCTCAGCTTGTCCGAGCGTTGGCAAATCGTCCGCGCCCTGCGGCAACTGACTCGGCAACCCCACGCCGGGGACTGTCCCAAATTTCGTCCGTCGTCTCCGAAGGAGACGCCGAAAATGGGACTGTCTTCTTCCCTTCCGCACGCTGGGGACTGTCCCAATTTTCGTCCGTCGTCTCCCCGGGAGACGCCGAAAATGGGACTGTCCCCTTCCCCCGGAAGCGTGCCCGAGGAGACAGTCGGCGACTGGCTCCGCCGCATGGGACAATCGCCCCGGGCGATCGCGCGCTTCTGGTCGCCGGTGATTGTCAGTGCGTTGGCCGAGACGCCCGATCGCGCCTCGTTGGCCGCCGCGCGCAAGGTATTCGTCGATGGCTTTCTATCTTCGCGCCACGCCTATGAACTGCTCTTGCCGCGGCTACCGCTGCAAACGTTGATCGACGACCGCATGGGCCGGTGGCTCTCGGATCATGGCGTGACCATTCATCGCCGCGCGCGGGTCAAGCAACTCGCTGGCGACAGCCAGGGCGTCCGCGAGTTGCTGTGGGCCGACGGCACGCGACAGTCTGTGGATTGTGCCATCGTGGCCGTGCCGTGGCGAAGCATTCGCGCGTTGTTGAGCGCCGATATCTGGACCGCTGTTCCCGCGCTATCCGGCGTGGAGCATATCGAACCGGCCGCGATCACGGCCGTGCATCTCTGGTACGATCGTCCGCTCGACGCGCCGCCGCACGCCATTCTGTTGGAACGTCTCAGCCAGTGGATCTTTGGAACGTATCCGGCACACTCCGTGTGCCGTTGCGATCGGCACACGGAGTGTGCCGGATACATTGAAACCGGCTATCATTACCAAATTGTCATCAGCGGGTCGCACGCCCTGGCCGGTCGCGACCGCAATCAGATCCTGGCCGAAGTCTGCCGTGATCTGCAATCCATCTGGCCCGCGGCGCGTGAGGCCCAATTGCGGCATCATCGCGTCATCGTGCAACCGGCGGCCGTCTTTGCCATGGCGCCCGGGCTCGAACGGTTTCGTCCTCCGCAAGCGACGCCGGTAAAAAATCTTTTTCTGGCGGGCGATTGGACTTCGACCGGCTGGCCCGCCACGATGGAAGGCGCCGTCCGCAGCGGCTCGCTGGCCGCCGAAGCGTTGGCGATTTGGAGTACGAAGGCTCGCCGCCGCTTTCCATGACGGCCGGAAGGCTTGTAGCGTGGGACGAGCGGAACGCAGGCCTACCATCGGCATTTTCCCTGGCGCTGGCGGGCCTGCACTCCGCTCGTCTCACCCTGCGATCGCCCGTGCTACCCCACGGGTGGCGAATGCTTCAAGAAAGCGGCGACAAGTCGTCGCGCTCTAAAAGACGTTCAACCATCGACACCCCCCCGAAAAAACGCTAGACTCAATCTCTCTCGGCATCGGCCGAACAGACCAAGTACACCCACGACGGCAGCGACAGCGAGCACATCCTTGATCGATCCGCTTCAATTACTCGACGCCTATCAGACGGTCCGCCGCAACCTGTTGGCGGAGCGCGAAACGGCCGGACATTGGGTCGGCCAGTTGTCCAGCTCGGCCTTCGCCACTGCCGCCGCCGCCAGCGCGCTGGCCATCGTGAGCCGGCACGCGACCGACGACGCCCGCCGCGATGCCTATGGGCATTTGGCTCGCCGGGCCGCGGAATGGCTCGCCCGCGGGCAAAATCACGACGGCGGCTGGGGCGATACCGACCGCAGCTTCTCCAACCTCGCCACCACCATGTCGGCCCGCGCCGCCATTGCGCTGGCCGGCATGACCGAACCCTGCAAGGCGCAAATCGACCGCGCCCACGGCTATATCACGGCCCAGGGTGGCACGGCCGCGCTGCGGCGGCGCTATGGAAAGGACAAACCCTTTCTCGCGCCCATTCTGGTCCAATACGCCTTGGCCGGACTGACGCCGTGGTGTAAAGTGCCCGTGTTGCGATTCGAGTTGGCCGCCCTGCCACTGGCGATGCTTGGCCTGCGGCGGCCCACGCTCCGCTATGCCCTGCCGGCGCTGGTGGCCGCCGGCCAGGCGCGATTCTTTCACCGCGGGCCGTGGTGGAATCCGCCGCTGTGGCTGCTGCGACGGCTGAGCGTCGGCGGCAGTCTCAAAACGCTGGCCCACATGCAACCGCCCAGCGGCGGCTTCCTGGAAACCGTGCCGTTGACGAGTTTCGTGGTCATGAGCCTGGCCGCCACGGGCCGCGTCGATCACCCCATCGTGCGCCGCGGCGTCGCCTTTCTGTTGGCCTCCGCGCGCGAAGACGGCTCGTGGCCGATCGAGTCGAATCTGACCGTCTGGAACACCGCGCTGGCCACCAGCGCGCTGGCAGGCGCTACCGGCGACGTCGGCGCCCTGGGCGGCGCCTACTGGCTCCTCCAGGCGCAACAGCCGCAACCGCATCCCTTCACTTACGCCGCCGCAGGCGGCTGGGGATGGAGCGATGCGGCCGGCGCCGCCCCCGACGCCGACGGCACCGCGGCCGCCCTGTTGGCGCTGAAGGTGCTGCTGGACTCCGGCGGCGGACCACACCGGCAGCGGATCGAAGCGGCCGCTGCACGGGGCCTCGACTGGTTGTTGGATTTGCAGAATGCCGACGGCGGTTGGCCGACCTTCTGCCGCGGCTGCGGCGTCACCCCCTTCGACCGTAGCGGCTGCGACCTGACGGCCCATGCCATCCGCGCCCTGTACGTCTGGCAACTCGCCGCGGCGGATCGGCCGAAAAGCGACTTCCTCCATTGGGAAGGGGATGGCGCCGTTTTGGTGAAGCGAAAGAGGGGACCGTCGCCAGGTCCTTCCGCGGCCGATTCGAGCGGCCGCTGCCGCGATGCCATCCAGCGTGGGCTGGACTATCTGGCTGCGCACCAAAGCCCCGATGGCAGTTGGATCGCGCTCTGGTTCGGCAATCAATATTTTCCCCACGAGGAAAATCCCATTTACGGCACCAGCCGGGTGCTGTTGGCCTACCGAGAGCTGGGTTTGATGGAGAGCCCGCCGGCCCGCCGCGGCGTCGAGTGGCTGCTGACCCACACCGATCCGGGCGGTGGCTGGGGCGGCGGACCACACGGCGACGCACAGTTCGGCACGGCGCCGCTGCCCAGCGTCGAGGAGACGGCTATGGCCATTGAAGCCTTGCTGGCCGCCCCCGAAAGCCCCGCCGTGGCGACGGTTCTGGCGGAGGCCATCCCCTGGCTGGTGCGAGCGATCCGCGAAGGCCGGCATCGTGAAGCGACGCCCATCGGCCTGTACCTGGCCAAACTATGGTATCATGAAAAGCTGTACCCGTTGACGTTTAGCGTTGCCGCGCTTGGCCAAGCCATCCGCTATTTTCCGCTCGCCGCGCAGAGTCCATGAAAATCGTCCACCTCGTCGCCGGAGCCGGCCCGATGTACTGCGGCAGTTGCCTGCACGGCAACACGCTGGCCGCGGCCTTGCATGGCGCGGGAGCCGAGGTGCTGCTGACGCCGCTGTACACACCGCTACGGACCGATGAGGAAAACGTTGCCATTCCGCGCATCGCCTTCGGCGGCATCAACGTCTATCTGCAGCAACGTTGGGGACTGTTCCGCCACACGCCCTGGTTCCTCGACCGCCTGCTGGACCGGCCGGGGTTGCTCCGTTGGGCCACCCGCGGCAGCGCGAGCGTGCGGCCGGAGCATCTCGGCGCGCTGGCCGTTTCCATGCTCCGCGGCGAAGACGGCCGGCAGCGCAAGGAGCTGGAGAAGCTGCTCTATTGGCTCCAGCAAGAAGTTCGCCCCGACCTGGTCCATCTCTCCAACGTAATGCTTTGCGGCACGGCCCGGCAGATTCGCCATCGCCTGGGCGTGCCGGTGGTTGCCAGTCTTTCCGGCGAAGACATTTTTCTGGAGAAGCTGCCGGCGCCCTACTACGAGGCCGCCCGGACGGAGTTGCGCCGCCGGGCCGCCGACCTGGATGCCCTGGTGGCAATGAACGGCTATTATGCCGATTTCATGGCCGAGTATCTGGCCGTGCCGCGGGCCGCGATCCGGGTCATTCCGCCGGGATTGAATCTCGATGGCCACGGTGGAACGCCGGCGGCTGGCCCGTCCGCGGTTGCGAGCGAACAACACCCCGGCCGGCCGTTCACCATCGGCTACCTGGCGCGGATCTGTCCGGAAAAAGGCCTCCACCAACTCCTCGACGCCTGGCATCTGCTGGCCGGCGACGCGCGGTTGCCGCCCATCGCGGTGCGTGCGGCAGGATATCTCGACCCGGCGGATCGCCCCTACCTGGCCGACCTCGAAGCGAAAGTGGCCGCTTGGGGGCTGGCCGATCATTTTCAATACTTGGGCGAGTTGGACCGCCCGGCCAAGATCGCCTTCTTGCAGTCGCTCGACGTGCTGAGCGTGCCAACTGTCTACCGCGAGAGCAAGGGGCTTTCCATCGTCGAGGCCTGGGCCAACGGCGTGCCGGTCGTGTTGCCCGCGCACGGCGCCTTCCCCGAGATGGTCCAGGACACCAGCGGCGGCCTGCTCTATGCACCCGGCGATGCGGCCGCGCTGGCCGCCGGGCTCCAGCAGTTCCTGCAGGATGCCGAACTGGCCGCCGCCTGCGGCCGCCGCGCGCAGCAGGCCGTCTTCCAACGCTATAGCGCCCAGGTCATGGCCCAACGCACGCTGAAATTGTATGATGAATTATTGAGGATTGCTGGCCGAGCATCGTAGGGTGGGACGAGCGGAGCGAAGGCCCACCAGGCATAAGTGAGCGGCATTCTGGTGGGCCTTCGCTCCGCTCGTCCCACCCTACACGTTT
>CAYYBU010000255.1:0-5357 GCA_964469945.1 uncultured Planctomycetaceae bacterium | reverse complement strand
CAGGTCCCCTGCGACGTGCCGGTGTGGGTGGATCCGCGGGCGGAAGGGGGCACGCCCATGTGCCACATGCTCTATCATGCCCACCAAATCCTGGCCGAGTGGATCGGCCAGCACCCGCGAAGTTTTCCGCCCATCGTGGTGCACATTAGCGACGGCGAATCGCAGGACGGCAACCCCATCCCCTACGCCGACGCCCTGAAGTCGCTGGCCACCGAGGACGGCAACGTGCTGCTGTTCAACTGCCACTTGTCGATGACGGCGGCCGACCCCTTCATGTTCCCGGCGACCGACGTGGGTCTGCCCGACGAATTGGCCCGCGCGTTGTTCCACATGTCGAGCGTGTTGCCGGAGCCCTTCTATCGCCACGCGGTGATGGAAGGCTTCCCCTTGCAGCCCAACGCTCGCGGCATGGCCTTCAATGCCGACATGGTGTGCTTGATCCAGTTCCTCAACATGGGTACGCAGGCGGCGCCGGGATTGAGGTGAGGAAAGGATGATGCCGGAACCAGTCGATTTGCAAGATGATGCCAGCCTTGCCACCGGATGCTCGGGCTGCGCGGTGTTCTTGATCGATGAATCCACCGCCATGGACGTTCGCCTGGCCAACGGCACGAAGTCCAAGGCGGCCAGCATTGCCACGGCCATCAATTCCCTGCTGAACCAATTGGCCGCGGCTGGCGATACGGCCGTGGGCTTGCTGGGCTACCGCGCCGACGGCGCCGGTGCGGTCGATGTCGGCAGCCGTTTCGGCGGCGCGTTGGCCGGGCGGATGCTGGTGCCGTGCGCGGAATTGGCCGCGGCGCCGCTGGCGGTGGAAGATCGCGTGCGCCGCCTGCCGGGCGCGGGCGGCATTGGTGTTTCGCACGAGGAAATCGTGCGTTTTCCCCTCTGGTACGTGCCCACCCTGGGCGGCAGCGTCGCTCCGACCGCGGCCTACCAGGCGTGCTATGAGCTGTTGGCGGCGCGGCAGACGCGGATGGGCTGCCCGTGCAAGCCGCCGCTGCTGGTGAGCTTCGTGGGCGACTGGCCCACGGAACCATCGCTGCCGGCAGTGGCCGGCTCGATCCTGGGGCTTGCTTCCGCGGCCGGGCCGCCGCTGCTGTTGCACGCGCACCTCAGCTCGTCGGCGCGCATTCCGCCGACGCTCTATCCTTCGGCCGACGCCCATCTGCCGCCCGGCAAGGCCCAGGAACTGTTCCACAGTTCGAGCGTGCTGCCGGAAATGCTGTTGTCCGTGCTGCGGCAGAGCCAGGTGGCCGTCAACGCCGGCGCGCGGGGACTGATTCTCAACGCCACCATGGCCGATCTGATCCGCCTGCTGACGCTGGTGAGGGCCTATGCGCAGTGGCAGCCGGCGACGGCAGCCGCCGTACCACGCGGACCGAGCGATGCGGCGGCCGACGCCGAGCCGATCGCCTTGGTGGTGCTCTTGCTGGACCGCTCGGTGCAGGACCCGGCGGCGGAAGCGAGCGTGAAGACGTGGCGACGCCTCCAGGAACATGCCAACGACTTGCTGGGACAGATCGGCAAGCGCGGCCGGGAGCGAATCGAAACGGCCGTGCTGACCTACGGCGCCGCCGCGGACGGCCAGACCGAAGTGCAAAATGGCTTCGCCGGTCCGCTGGCCGGGCAAACCATCGTCGGCGGCGCTGCCCTGGTCGCCGGGGCGTTGCGGATCGACGAAGTCAGCGAAAAGGTCTCCAACGGCATCGGCGGCTTGATTTCGCTCGTGCGGAAGAAGCCGATCTACATCGACGTGGCGGCCACGGCGGCGGTGGCGGACACGGCCCCGGCCTGGGCGGCGGTGGCCCAGCTTGCGGCCGACTGGTGCGGCCGGCATCCGCAGAGCGCGGCGCCGCCGATCGTGTTGCATTTGACGCGCGGAAGGCACGATCCGGCCGAGTTGGCCCAGGCCATGACGCCGTTGTGGCAAGGAAATCCGCCCCAGGGTGGCCCGCTGTTGTATCATTTGCTGGTCACCGAGTCGCCGCACCGTTCGTTGTCGTATCCCGACACGTCCGATCGCATCGACGATCCACTGCTGGCCGCGCTGTGGCAGTGGAGCAGTCCGCTGCTGGGGGCTGCGCGGTTGGCCGCCCAGAAGCGGCCCGTGACGCCCGCGTCCCGGGCCATCGTCATCAATGGGAAATTCGATTTGTTGCTGGAAGGTATTTTGGAAAGAACATGATCCTCCAGGCGCGCATCTTCAAACTGGCCAAAGACCCCGAGCATCCGGGCGAATACCAGGACGCTTGCCAGGTCGATGCTGCGCGGGGAGTGGCCGTCATCGCCGACGGCGTCTCGTCGGCCATTTTCTCGGCCCAATGGGCCAATCTGCTGGTCGATGCGGTCGTGGCCGACGCGCCCGACCTGGACGACGTGGAAGCCTTCGCCGCCTGGTTGCAGCAGCAGCGGCAAGCGTGGGCGGGGCGGATCGATACCACGAGCCTGGCCTGGTTTCAGCGGGCCAAGCTGCCGATGGGCGCCTTTTCCACCCTGTTGTGGATCCATGTGGCCGAGGCCGCCGGGGACCAGCCCGGCGCGTTCGGCGGCTTTCGCTTGCGAGGCTTTGCCATCGGCGACAGTTGCCTGTTTCACCTCCGCAACGGCGAACTGGTGCGCAGCTTCCCCATGCAGACCGCCGCCGAGTTCCAAGCCGATCCGCTGGTGTTGGGGAGCGTCGATCTGAAACGCGACCACTTGATGCAGTTCACCCGGCTCGACGAGTTCTGTTATCCGGACGATTTGCTGGTCCTGTGTACCGATGCCTTGGGCGAATGGGCGATGCGGCAGCAAGAGGCCGGCGAGCCGACCGATTGGTACGGCTATTGGAACATGCCGGAAGCCGACTGGCAGGCCGAAATCACCGCGCGGCGGCACGCGCGGCATATCCGCTACGACGACACCACGCTGGTGCTGCTGCGCGTCGTGGCGGAAACGCCGGCCGCCGCCGCGCCGGCAGTGGACGTACCGGCCTTCGACACGGCCGCGGCTGCCGACCCGCCGAGCGATCTGAACATCGACGATTGGTCGAAGAAGGTGCGATCGGTCTCCGACCAGGTCTCCGAGCAGGTCGAGCAGGTCTCCGAGCAGGTGCTTCGCGGCATGAAGAAGCTCAAGGAGAAGGCCCTGCAAAAGTACCGCGAAAAGTTCGGGCCGGACAAGAAATAGGTGACATCTCATGCGTTGTTCTTGCGGGCAGGAAAACGACTTTGGCCGCAGCCGCTGCCCCCACTGCGGCCAATGGTTGCTCTTCGGCATCGATCCGCGACGGCTGGCCATCGACGCCGCGGTTCTGCTGACGCTGTTGGCGGCCTTGGGCATTGTCTTCCTCTTGGATCGCGGCAGCACCCCAACGCAGGGAAAGGCGGTCGCGGTTGAAAAGATCGAGTCGCTCGACCATGGCCTGCTCAGCCATCCGCTGCAATTGGCCGTCACGCCGCCCGAATACGACGACATGGGCAAATTGCTCGATACCTTGGGGAGCGGCTATCGCTACACGACCATCACGATGGACGACATTCTCGATGCCAAGCGGCTGCGCAAATATGACGTGGTGTTTCTGACCTGCGGCGGCGTCCCGCGCGAATGGCTGGCAGAGCTGACCGGCCGCGGCGAGCGCGATGCGGCGGGCATGTTCCGCCCGCGGCCGGAAATCGTGACCAAACTCCGCCAGGCCCTGCGGCGTTACGTGGGCGGTGGCGGCACGCTCTACGCCTCGGACTGGCAGTTCGGCGTGGTGGCCACCGCCTTTCCCGAGTTCGTCGACCGCGGCAAGATGGCCCGCGGCGCCAAGCAGACCGTACATGCCGACGTGGTTGAGCCCGGCTTGCAAAAGCGGCTCGGCGGCAAGACCCTCGATCTGACGTTCGAGAAGCCGGCCTGGCAGCCCGCCGCGTTCGTCGAGGGCAAGAAGGTGACGACCTACATCCGCAGCAGCTACCAGACGGCTTCCGGGGGCGAGGCCACCGCCGCGCTGCTGGTGCAGTTCCCCTTCGAGGAAGGCAACGTCATTTTCACTTCGTTCCACAACGAGGCGCAAAACAGCAAGACGGAATCCGAGTTGCTCCGCTACCTGGTCTTCACCACGGTCAACGCACAGCTCGACGCCGGCGTGCAACGCACCATGGTCCGCGGCGGCTTCTCGCCGGTGGAGCGGAACCTGCTCAGCGCGTCGAGCAAGGACCAGTCGCTCAGCGAGAGCTACGAGTGCAAGGGGTCGAAGTCGCTGCAATTCGTCTTGGGCTTCGAGGATCGCGGGGCCCGTCTGCGGCTGACCGTCACGTCGCCGGACGGGGCCAAAACGGAAAAGGAAGGCACTTCGACCTTGACCCTCGACGTGCCGCAGGCGGCCGCCGGGACGTGGCACTATACCGTGACGCCGGTCGAGGTGCCGTATCCGAATTTCCCCTTTAGTTTGACGGTGGGGGAGAAGTGAAGGAACCGACTGTTTTCCAAGATGTTTCCTGGGAACGCATGGAGCGGGCCGTGGAAAAAGTGCGCGTGCGGTTGTTGCGGGTGGCTTCAATTCTCGAACAGGCCGGCATTCCCTATGCTGTCGTGGGCGGCAACGCCGTGGCTGCCTGGGTCTCCCGCGTCGATGAGGCCGCGGTGCGAAACACCCAAGACGTTGACATTCTGATTCGCCGCCGGGACCTGCCGGTCATCGTCGAGGCGATGTCGAAGGCGGGGTTCCTTTATCGCCACGTGGCCTCGATTGACATGCTTCTCGACGGCGCGGAGGCCAAGGTCCGCGATGCCGTACACTTGGTTTTTGCCGGCGAACGAGTGCGGCCGGAATATCCGCTGCCGGCGCCCGACGTGGCCGAGAGCGAGACGTCGGCGTCTTTTCGCCTGCTTTCGCTGGGCGCGCTAGTGCGGATGAAGCTCACGTCGTTTCGCGACAAGGATCGGACGCACCTCCGCGATTTGATCGAGGTCGGCTTGATCGACGCGACCTGGCCCGCGCGTCTTCCAGCAGAGTTGGCCGGCCGCTTGCAGGAGATATTGGACCATCCGGAAGGGTGAAGGCGGGGGGCCGTCACGGGGCGGCCGCTGGAGTCTCGTAAGGTGGGACGAGCGGAGCGAAGGCCCATCGGCAGGCCCGGCCGAAAGATAACCTCAGTCGTTCGTTGAGAGGGGCCGCGTTGAAGCCCGAAGCGCAAGCGAGGTTCCAGGGCGGGACATCCTCGCTTGCGTTTCGGGCTTCAGCTCTCCCGCGGCATATCGGGAAGTTATTTTCCGGCCGGTACTTGGGCGAGAAAAGACGGTGGGCCTGCGCTCCGCTTGTCCCACCCCAACAATTACGGCAAATACGCGTCCAGGAGGACGGCCTTGCCTTGCGGAAGCAAGCGGAC
>CAYYBU010000254.1:0-5372 GCA_964469945.1 uncultured Planctomycetaceae bacterium | reverse complement strand
GACGATCTCCCGCACGCGCTCCAATTGGCGTTTCAGGCCGCCGATGTCCTCGTACGACAGCGAGCTCATCGCCGCCGCGGGCTGCGGCTCTGACTTGTGGATCTTCAACACGGTGTCCGCGCCGATGACCACCGCACCGGCGGGATGCGTCCCCTTGACGCGGAAATCGGCGCGGCGGTTGCCGAACAGCGTCACGCGCACGTGGTCGCCGTCGGTCGCCGGCAGGCCATCCAACAGGCTGCCGATGTACTTCAGGTCGCGGCCGGACGGCAATGGGCCCTGCGGCGCCAGCACCACCTGATCGGCCGGCCGCACCGCGATGCGGCGCAGCGTAGCCGACTCGTTCAGGCCGACGCCGGCGTTCTCGCGAATGATGCCGTCGATCTGGACTCGCTCCTGACCGCGCTGTTCCTTGAAGGCCGGCAGGACTTTGCAAACGGTCCGCCGTTTGCCCTCGACTTCGATCGTGTCGCCCACATCGACGCCGAGGCGGCCCATGTCGGCCGGATCCAGGCGGGCGATTCCGCGCCCCGCATCCTTGCCGGTCGACTCGCTCACGCGCAGGGCAAGTTCCTTGACTTCCGATGGTGCTTTAATCATGATCGCTATACCTGTTTCTTTTTTTCCGCCAGCGTGACGAATCGCCTCACTATCGTGGGAAGCGGATTTTCAAAATCCCGTTGAGGCACTCCCAGTGCATCGTCTCTTCGGGAAATACGCCGGGTAGCACCACGTCCTTCTGATAACGCTTGTCGCCCCGCTGGGCTTGAATCGTGAGCCGGTCGCCGGCCAGCGCGAGTTGGACGTCTTTCTTGCTGACGCCCGGGATCTCGGCCAGCACCAGCACGTGGTCGCTTTCCTCGTGAACGTCGACCAACGGCTCGCGGATGTCTTCAAAGATAGTTTCGCCGGAAGGCTGCTGGCGGAAATTCCCGAATGGCTCGACCTTCACGGCGCGCTCTCCCTGTTCGCCGATGCCACTGCGGATGGAGAAGCCGTAAACGCCGCGGAGTTTTCCCTTGGGGTCCAAGTCGCCCAGTTCGCCGTGGTGGGAGATGGTCTCCGCGCTGTCGGCCAGGTCCACGAGCTTCTCGACCACGCCGCCGAGCTTGCCGAGAAAACCGCCCAGGTTGAAACTGATTTCCGACGCGTGCTTGTGCTGGACCGGATCGTCGGCACGTTTCGGTCCGCTGGTCGTGCTGCTGTTCTTGCTCATGAGAGTACCTCTTGTTCTGGCAGGATGGGCCGAGCGCAGCGATCCCCACCGCCTTTTCGGGCTCAAGGGGTGGGGCTCGCTGCGCTCGACCCACCCTACGACTACGACGTTAACGGTTACTACAGGTTTTCATGTGGCGGAATTGCAGGCTGTGTTCCCAGGGATTGGGCGCCGCCGCATCGACGCGGAGCGTTTGCCGGGCCGGCGGCGGCGGCAGCGCCACCGGCGGCGGCAGCGCCACCGGCGGCAAAGTTTCCGCCGGAACCTGCCACCACCAGGTCAGCCCCATCTCCTTGGCCTTGTCCACCGAGGCGATCAGCAGGCGAATCTGGATGCTCAACAACTCGACGTCGCAGAGCTTGATCTTGATGTCGCCGGCGATCACGATGCCCTTGTCGAGCACCCGTTCCAGGACCTCGGCCAGTCGCGGCGTCTGGGACCTGGGCGGAATCACCTGAGTATGAGCCATCATCTGGTTCTCCGTGCGGGCATCCTAGCGCAGCGTGCCCAACGGCCCCAAGTCGAGGTTCAGGTCCTCGTCGTCGAAGCCGAATTGTTGTTTCAACCGTTCCATCTCCTCGGACAGCCGCAGGAAGGTCAACCCCAGCCGCTCGATCTCCTCCGCCGCCAGCGTGCCGCTGTCGATCCGCCGGATCGCCTGCCGCTCCAGCAACTCGCGGAGCAGTTCCACCAGCGTCAGGACCAGTTGCAGCAGTCCATTGCGGGCGTGTTCCGGATCGAGACGGATCTGCGACGGCCGCCGCAGCGGCGCCATCGGCGCCATCGCGGGCGGGGCCGTCACGGGCGCCGCTGGGCAAGGATCGGGAAAAAGCGTGTTCCAAGTCGAAATGGGATCACCTCCGCGCCGCGGTTCTCGCGGCATCAATTCCTGTTCGCTTGCGATAATGGCTCATGACGATGCCGCGGCGGCAGCCATCCCGCCTGTCGCGCCGTCTCCGCCGAACTGACCATCAACTGCAAACGCAGATAAATCAACTCGATGTCGGCCACCGTGATGGCAAGGTCGCCCACCAGCACGACGCCCGCGTTGAGAACGCGATCGAGCAGTTCCAAAACGCTGCAGTCGGTTTCGTCCGCGACTTCGAGATCTCGCACCATGCTACTGCCGCCCTTTCCAATGTATCCGGCACACGAAGTGTGCCGGATACATTCCGCTCAGGGGCCTTCGCCGGGCAAACCGCGGCCCTCGCGCAAGGCATCCAATCGATCCAGCAGGGCATTCTCGCGACTGCCGAAAGTCACCTCGTCGATGCCCGCGGTCTCGAACTGTTGGTACAGCTCGGCGATCTGGTCGAGAACGGCTTTTTCCTGCTGTTGCAGATCTTCTTGCGCCGCCTCGTGGACCTTCTGGCAAATCATGGCCAGGCCCTTGATCGGCGAAAGCAAAATATCATCCAGGAGAAACATGCTATGACCCCACGGTTCCATGCTTCGCGGCGCGGGTCAATCGGCCAGCCTCACGTCGATGTCGACGAAATTGTACGGCGGCCACGGACCGTTGTAGTCGAAGCGGTAGTGGTCGTCGAAGAGCATGGCCGCTTGCCGGACCCCTTCCTCCCACTGCGGCCGGCGGTCCTTTTCCACCAGGCACGCCAATTTCATGATCATTTGTTCTTCGCCCGGATTGACGCAACGGATGTCCGCGCAGTAGGGGGCCAGCACCTCGTTGACGCGTTCGGTGTGGCGTTGCCGGGCCTGCTGCAGCATCGAGGCGAAGGTCTCGCCCAGGGCGACTTTGTCCTCGAGCGTCGCGATGCGGCCTGCTTGGAACAGGCGGTTGCGCATGCGCTCCAATTCCTGATGCGTGGCGACGAAGTACTCGAAGATGTTCGAGGTGTCCCAGTAGACCTTCAAGCCCAACTCCACTTTGCCGCTCAGCCGTGCCAGCAGGTCCGCCAGGGCGTCGTGGTTCAGCCGCAGAAAGGTGCGTAACTCCTCGTCGCTGCCGACCACCGTGCCGAACACGACCGGCAATACGGAACCGTGCTCGGCCAGATCGCGCAACACCCGATGATGGGCGGCCAGGTTGCTGCGCTGGGGGCGGAGCCGGTCCGAGGGCGCCGGGCTGACAATCGCCGCCACGCCGCCTTCGGTCAGCAAGACCACGTCGCCGCCACCCACGCCGGCCCGCGGAATCGCCACGTTGGCGTCCGCCGTCGTGATGCCGTAAAGATACCAGGCCGTCGTGCCGATCGTTGCCGTTGCCACGCCGCATCCTCCTGAGTTGGGATCTACTCCGTCTCTTTGATTCCATAACTGACCACGTTCAATCGCTGGTCCAGCCGCACCACGTAGAGTTCTTGGTCCAACACTGGGCGTTCGGTCGCCAGACCGAGGGTTTGCAGCATCACGTTGGGCTGCCAGACGACGGCTTCGGCTTCCCAGGCAATTTCCTCCGCGGCCAGCGGCGTCAACCGCACCACGCTCACGCGATGGGCCTCCGGCAGCGATTCCTGGAGAAACTTGCAGACCGCGGCACGGGCGTCCCCGATGGAGGCCCTCGATTCGACGCAGGGGTTGGAAGACATGACTGACACTCCACGCTGTGGAAAAGGATGGTTCAGTATTTTATTGTAAAGCCGCGGCTGGACGTCCCCGCCGTGGCGAGAAAAGAGGGTCCGGACACGGGCGGAGACGCAGGCGACGCGTGGCCCCGAATCGCCTGGAGCAACTGCGCTTGCTGGCCGTCGATGTCGGCCAATTGCTCATCCATCTCCGCGACGCGCCGGACCGCAGCCTCTCGTACTCGAGTGCAAAGCGATTTCCGCAGCTCGAGATTGGCAACGCGGAGGAACGTGCGATGCGGACTGTCTGTTTCCTTGATATGGCTGCTCCGGGTCGCCAGGTTTTGCAGCCCTTTGGGGCACTTCCTTGTCATACGAACACCTTGTCCTTGTCGGCGGAGGAAAGTAGCGGCGCGCGGCAATGCGGCGGCCGGTCGTGGGAGGCTTCGCAAACTGCCTGGATGGTGCGCCGCAGTTCGTCGGCCGACATGGCCCGATCGGCGCCCGTGCCGCACGGATTGTTCAGGTGCAGCACATCCTGGCAGATGCTGAGGAAAAGCGGATCGGTCGGGTCGCACTCGGCATCGTGGTAGGCCAGCACCTTGGCGATCGTGATGGCCGCACGGATGCTGGGCCGCTGGCCGCTCGGATCGCGCTGGCGGAAATGGCGGATCAGGTCCACGATCCGCTCGGCCGCCTGGACGGGCACCCCCGCGCTGGACGCCGTGATCGCTACTTCCGTCGCCCGGTCGTAATGGTTCATGTAGATGGTGACTAGGCGGTCCAGCAAGGCATCCTGGCTCTTGTGCACGCCCGCATATTCCTGCGGATTCGAGGTGAAGATGGCGCGGAACGCCGGATGGACGTCGAGGTAGCTCTCGCCCGTGTCGCTGAGCTTGGGTAGGTTCAGTAACCGCTCGCCCAAAACGCTCAACAGCACGTTGTTGGCCTCCGCGCGGCTACGGGTGAATTCGTCATAAATCAGCACGTGCCCGTAGCGGCACGCGGTCGTCAGGCGGTTGTCGGTCCAAAGCGTTTTGAGGGTCTCTTCCGTCTTGACCACGGAATGGATGAAGTTGTCGATCAACTTGCTCCGCCGGTAACCGCGGTCGTTGCCCACCAGGTCCGAGCTGCCGAATTCGTCGTCGCCGTGGATGAGGGTGACCGGCTGTCGTAACTGGGCGGCCAGGTGCAGGGCCAGCGTCGTCTTGCCGGTGCCCGCCGGTCCTGCCAGGTTGACGGGAAAACCGGCCCCCAGGTAGCCCATGGCCCTTTGCACGATGCTTTCGAGCTGGGGGGTCAGCACGAACGTGTCGCCGGGCTCGGGCCATACCTGGGGACCTTCAGTTTTTCGCAACGCATCTGGGGCACGCATCGTAGACACGCTTCCTTGTCGTGACATCGACCTGGTTCTCCATCTGGGGCCGTCGCGATGCCGGCCGCCGCTCGAACAATTCGCTAGCCGCGATGAAAGACCGCGCCACCCTTGCGCAAATCGGCGGCCAGATCGGCTAGTTGCTGCCGCGTCCGGGCGGCCTGCGCGCCGAGCGTGTCTTTCAGCGAGGCCATCATTGCCGTGAACTCGGCCCGCCGCTGCTGCGACTGTGCCGTCAGTTGCGCCGCCGTCTGTT
>CAYYBU010000253.1:0-5377 GCA_964469945.1 uncultured Planctomycetaceae bacterium | reverse complement strand
TTTCACCACCATTGCCGCTCCCCAGACGGCAGGCGTGGCGTTCGCGGTGACTGCCAAGGCGTACGATGTGCTGAACAACCTCATCACCGTGTACAACGCCTCCCCCACGCTCAGCGCCACCGGCCAGAGCGGCACGCTCTCCATCAGCCCCGCGACGGCAACGTTCGTCGCGGGCGTGTGGACGGGCAACGTCACCGTCAACGCCGTGGACCCCAGCGTCGTGTTGAAACTCGACAACGGCGCCGGCGCGACCGCCACGAGCAACTCGTTTGCCGTGCAAGCCGGCCCGGTGGCGAGCTTCCAGTACAGTACCATCGCGGGGCCGGAATACGCCGGGGTGCCCTTTCCCGTCAGCATCACGGCCGAGGACGCCCATGGCTACACGGCAACGAGCTATAATGGAAGCACCACCCTCAGCGGCCTGGTGGGCGGCTCCAACGCCGTTCCTCCGCCGGGCACGTCCATCGCTTCCGGGAACATCCAGCTCCTGGGAACCAGCCTGAAGCTGGGCGTGAACGCCGACGGCTCGATGATTTGCCAAGACCTGAGCCTGGGCGCCAATTTCCTCAATAATGAATTCCTTCTGCCGGGCGTTCCGCTGGCTTCCTTCTCGCTGGCTGCCAACGGAAACGTCTATCACAATGCGGCGGCATCCGGCCTGTCGTCGAATCCCATCGCCATGACGGTGCAGAACCTTTCCGCCGGAGGCTTCTTGCACGCACAAGCCACGGGAACTCAGGCGGGGATCCACATCGTCCGCGACATCTGGTTCCAACCCAGCAGCAACGCCGTCACGTTCCAGGTCACTTTGCAGAACACCACGAGCACGGCACTGAGCAACGTGGCCTGGCTGGAGAACTACGATCCCGATCAAGGCTATGCGTTAGGCGGGAGCTGTGCTACGGCCAACGACGTCTTGCTGAACGGGCATTATGTGGAAGCAGTCTATTATGCGCCGAGCTACCCGGGCGGTTTGACCATCGGCATGGACTCCAGCGACAGCCGCGCGGTGGCGGGAGCGCAGGGGTTCGGTGTCGTCAATCCCTTCGACGTGATCGATGCCCCGGGCGATCCGAACGGCGCATCGGCCGATGTCAACTCGAACCTGGCGTTCAATGTGGGGACCTTGGGCGCGAACGCTTCGACGACGTTGACCTATTACATCGTCTTCGCCAGCGATCGTGCGTCGGCGGAGAACCTCTACCAGGCGCAATTGACCACGGCGGTAACGATCAGCCCCACGACCGCGACGTTCGTCAACGGCGTCTGGACGGGCAACGTGACCGTGACCCAGGCAGCCACCAACGTGTACCTGGCCACTGCCGACGGCAGCGGGCACGTCGGCACGAGCAACACCTTCAATGTGGTTGCCTTGCCCCCGTTGACGCTCGGCCTGCCCGCCAATGAAACCGAGGGCGCCGGCACGGTGAGCGGCTCGGTCAGCATTCCGGCGGCCCTGGGCAACCCGCTCACCATCAGCCTGACTTCCAGCGACCCCAGCCGGCTGACGGTGCCCGCCAGCGTGACCATTCCTGCCGGCCAGACCTCGGTGGCCCTGCCCATCACGATCATCGACGATTCGCTGCTTAACGGGCCGGAGGCGGTGACCGTCACCGCCGCGGCCACGGGCTACGTCAATGCCGCGAGCGTCGTTGCCGTCCACGACAACGAGACGGCCACGATGACCATCACGCTGCCCGGCAGCGCCCACGAGAACGGGGGCTCGGTCACCGGCACGCTCACCTGCAGCGCGGCGCCGGCGCAAAACATTACCGTGGCCTTGACCTCCAGCAACACAACGCTGCTCACCGTGCCGGCAACGGTCGTGCTACCAGCAGGGCAGACCACGGTGAACTTCACCGCCACGTTGTTGAACAACGGTCTCGTCGAGATCGGGTCCATGCCGGTGACGGTCACTTCGCAGGTGGAAAACTGGACCAGCGGCACCGCGACGATCAATATCATCGACGACGACGACACCATGACGCTTGCGCTGCCGGCCTCCGGCTGGAAGGGGCAGACGCTTACCGGCACCGTGCAACTGGGCGGCATCGCCGCGTCGGCACTGGCCATTTCGCTGGCGTCGTCGAACAACACGGAGTTGACCGTGCCGGCCAGTGTGACGGTCCCGGCCGGGCAATCGTCGGCCACCTTCACCGCCACGCTGGTGGACAACGGCCTGCACACCGGCCCCGAGAACGTGCTGGTGACGGCCACGGCCGGCGGCCTTCCCAACGCCACCGCCAACGTGACCGTCGACGACAGCGACGTGGACCACTTCACCATCACGACCATCAACGCCGACGAGCCGGCTGGCGTGCCGTTTACGGTGACGGCCCAGGCCTGCGACGTGCTCGGCAATCTCATCACCGTTTATAACGGCACCGCCACGCTCAGCGCCACGGGCCAAAACGGCTCCCTGTCGGTCAGTCCCACGTCGGTGACGTTCGTCGGGGGCGTGTGGACGGGCAGCGTCACCGTCAATACGGCGGACCCGGCCGCGACGTTGTCTCTGACCACAAGCACGGGGGCGACCGGCACGAGCAACCCGATTGCCGTCTATCAGCCGTTGCAGGTTGTTTCCACGACCCCGGCGGCCGGCGGCGCCTTCACGCTGCCCGGTCCCTGCACCTACACGGTCACCTTCAACCAACCGATCAATCCCTCCTCGGTAACGACCAGTTCTTTATTCCTCTCCGGCATTTCGGGCGCCGCGGTCACCTCGGCCACCGTGTTGAGCGGCAATACCACGGTCCAGTTCACCTTGAGTATTCCCACGGCGGGGACCCTCGCGGCCAGCATTGCCGCCGGCGCCCTCACCGACCAGTACGGCAACCCGGGCATGGCCTACGCGGCCTCGTACCTGGTGGACATGGGCACGGCGGCCTTTCCGACACCGCTGACGGCGACGAACCCGCTGGGCAGCCTGGTCTATCAAGGCGCCACGACCGGACTGATCAACACGGACACCGCCGCGGACAGTTTCACGATTGCACTGGCTGCCGGAGAAACGCTCACCGCCGACGTGCTGCCGGCCGCCGCGCTGCGGGCGAACCTGACGATCACCGCTCCCGGCGGCGGCGTGCTCGGAGCGGCGACGGCCGCGGCCGCCGGCCAGCAGGCTTTCGTGCAAACCGTGGCCATCGCGACCGCGGGGACGTATACGGTCACCGTCGGCTCGGCGGTCGGTACCTATGGCGCCTACACGCTGCAGCTGGATCTCAACGCGGCCCTGGAAGCCGCCTCGCACAACGGGGCCACCGACAACAGCTTTGCCACGGCGCAGTCGCTGAATTCCGCCTTCATTTCCCTGGGGGGCACTGCGCAGCGGGCGGCCGTGCTGGGGACCACCAACAGCAGCGCTCAAACCTTCGCCTCGTGGACCATGGACAGCAACCCCGGCTGGACCTATCAGGGCCAATGGGCCTGGGGGCAGCCCACCGGCAGCGGCGGCACCAGCCACGGCTACCCGGACCCGACGGCCGGGCACACCGGCAACGACGTCTGCGGCGTCAACCTCGGCGGCGACTACAGCACCACGGTGGGCGGCCCCTACTACCTCATCACCACGGCCATCAACTGCACCGGTCACAGCAATGTCCAGTTGTCTTTCTGGCGCTGGCTGAACACGGACTATCCCCCCTACGTCACGGCGACGATCGACGTTTCCAACAACGGCACCACGTGGACCAGCGTCTACGCCACGACCAGCGGCACCCCCGTGACCGACGACTCCTGGCAGCTCATGCAGTACGACATCCACGCCGTGGCGGACAACCAGCCCACCGTCTATATCCGCTGGGGATATTCGATCACTGCGGGCGCGTATGCCTATTCGGGCTGGAACATCGACGACGTGGCCCTCTCCGGACAGGGATCCGCCGCGGCGGACTACTACAGCTTGACCCTCACGGCCGGACAATCGACCACCGTGGCCCTCGCCTCGCTGGCGGCCGACACCGCCACGCTCAATCTGTACGACAGCAACCAGAACCTGCTGGCCTCGGGCGCCAGCACCGCCACCAACCTGAACCGCGTCATCAACAACTTCGTCGCGCCGGCGACGGGCACTTACTATGTGGGCGTCGTCGGCACCGGCGCGGCCTACAATCTGGTCGTCACCCGCAACGCCGATTTCGACACCGAGCCCAACCAAAGCTTCGCCACGGCCCAGAACATTACGGGAACCGCGGGTGTGCTGGGCGACATCGGCTCCATCGGTTCCACGGTGACCCTCACGGCCACCAACAGCGGCTGGTGGGACAACACCGGTGCGCACACCTCGAGCATCACGAACTATTGCTGCGGGTACGACTCGGACACCTCCACCGAAGTACGCGATTATTTCGTCTTCAACCTGGCGTCGGTGAGTCAGACGATTGCCGGCGCCCAGCTCGACGTGTTCAATCCGTCGGACGGCTACGGGAGCCCCGAACCTTCGGAAACCTATTCGGTCTTCGACGTGTCCACGCCGATCGCGTCCCTGGAAGCGAGCGGAACGGGCCAGACGGCCATCTTCACCGATCTCGGCAGTGGAAGCAGCCTGGCCGCCCAGAGCGTGTCGGCGGCCGATGACGACCAGAACGTCGTCATCCCCCTGGATGCGGCGGCGCTCAATTATCTGAACGCCGCCCGGGGCAGCCAAGTCGCTGTCGGCGGCGCGATCACGACGCTCAGCGGGACCAGCAGTCAGTTCATCTTCGGCTATACCACGGGAACGGAGGGAACGGATACCATCCAGTTGCAGCTCTCCTTCGTCGGTACCGGCGATTGGTACTCGTTCAACGTTTCGTCCACGAGCAATGCTTTGAACCTGGCGACCAGCACCCCGCCCAACGGTACCGGCCAGTTCGTCAACACGCTGTCGCCGAATATCCAACTGTACGATCCCTCGGGGAACCTCGTGGCCAGCGGCACGGTCGGCAGCGACGGCCGCAACCAGACCATCAGCTACAATCCGCTGGTGACCGGCACGTATCGGGTCCACGTTTCCGCCAACAACAGCACCCAGGGCGAATACTACCTGGCGGTCCAGCAGGGCCCGCCCGACACGGTCGGACCGACGACTTCCGCCCTGGCCATCACTCCCGACGACGCCAACGTGCCGCCGGTCATCACGGCCACCGTCAGCGACGCCCTCACCGGCGACAACTTCGTCGCGGCGGCCGAATATTTCGTCGATACGGTCGGCGCCAACGGCAGCGGCATCGCCATGAGCAGCACCTCGTTCGGCCCCACCATCGGCGTCAGCGGCACCCTTTCCACCTCGCTGTTCAACAGTCTCAGCCAAGGGACGCATACCATCTACGTCCACGGCATGGACTCCGTGGGCAATTGGGGCCCGCTGGTTTCCATCACCTTCGTCCTCACCATCGTC
>CAYYBU010000252.1:0-5389 GCA_964469945.1 uncultured Planctomycetaceae bacterium | reverse complement strand
CGGCCGAAAGTAGTGAGGAAGGGCCAGAATGGACAAAACTAGCTGCGTCCCCGTTTCGACCCCTGGACAAAACTAGCTGCGTCCCCGTTTCGACCCCCCGACCCCTCGGCCGAGCAAAATTACCCCCCTTCTGTTTACCACGCCCTCATTCATCCGCAAAGTGCAACTTGCACCCCGGCAACGGCCATTGACCTAGGGTCGGTTGACTCTCCGGCCGATAATCATTAAACTTCTAGGTTCTACGTTTACCGCCCTGAACGGTCCAGGGCGATCTCAGCGACATCACCGACCGAAGTGCGACACCAACGCCGGACGCCACCCTATTGGGGTAGACATCGCCGGTGTGCCTTTCAAGGAGAATCGATCTTTGGCTACCGTCCTGGTAAAAGAACTGATTGAAGCGGGGGTCCATTTCGGCCATCGTGCCAGCCGCTGGAACCCCAAAATGCGGCCTTATATCTATGCCCGCCGCAACCTGATCCACATCATCGACGTCCGCGAGACCATTCGCGGCCTGCTGCGGGCGCGGAAATATCTGCAGCGTGTGGCGGGCACGGGCGGCCTGGTGCTGTTCGTGGGCACCAAGCGGCAAGCGTCCGATACCATCGAGCAGCAAGCCTTGCGCTGCGGAATGCCCTCGGTCAGCGACCGTTGGCTGGGTGGCACGTTGACCAACTTCCGCACCATTCGCAGCCGACTCACCCGTTTGGAGGAGCTCGAAGGGCTGCGCGCCAGCGACGAACTGGCCACCTACTCGAAGAAGATGCAATCGTCGTTGACCCGCGAATATCGCAAGATGTATCGCAATCTCAACGGCATGCGCACCATGAACCGCCTGCCCGAGTGCCTGGTGGTGATCGACCCCAGGAAGGAAAAGAACGCCGTCTGCGAGGCCCGCAAATTGGGCATCACCACCGTGGCGCTGATCGACACCGATTGCGATCCGGACCAGATCGATTTGCCGATTCCCGGCAACGACGACAGCATTCGCTCGATCGAGTTGGTGGTGCAATTGTTGGCCGACGCCGTCTTGTCGGGCAAGAATGCGGCCGCGGAAGGGAAGCAGGAGATGGCCGAAGGCGCCCAGCCGGCGACCGGCGCCCCTGCCTACGTATCGCCCGAGGCCCCGTAAGAGAATCAACCCATAGACCAAGCCCCGGAGGGGAGTTAATTTTATGCCTGCAATCACTGCCCAGGCCGTCAAGGACCTTCGCGAACGGACCAACCTGCCCATGATGGACTGCAAGCGCGCCTTGCAAGAGAGCGACGGCGATGCCGACAAGGCCATCGAGTTGTTGCGTAAGGCGGGCAAGAAGATGATGGAGAAACGCGGCGGCCGCACCACCTCGACCGGCCGGATTGCCGTCTACACCGATTTTGCCGGCGGCGTGGGTAGCATCGTCGATCTGCGTTGCGAGAGCGCCCCGGTGGCCAACCACGAGGAGTTCGTGCAATTGGCCAACGATCTGGCGCGGCAATTGGCGACCGGCCCCGGCGCGACCACGGCCGACGCCCTGTTGGCGCAGCCGTCGCCCAGTCAGCCGCAACACACGCTGAAGCAGCAGTTCGACGACCTGAACAACCGCATTCGCGAGGTTTTCAAGCTCGAGCGGCTGGCGCGGCTCAATGGCACCTGCGGCGGCTATGCCCATCATAACGGCGCCGTCGGCGTCGTGTTGCAGGTCGAAGGCGGCAATGCAGAGCTTGCCAAGGACATCTGTATGCACGTGGCCGCCATGCGTCCCACCGTAGTGCGCAAGGAAGAACTCGATGCGGCGGCCATCGAGAAAGAGCGGGAAATCCTTTCCGCCGCCGCCCGCAACGAGGGCAAGCCGGAACAGATCATCGCCAAGATGGTGGAAGGCCGGCTGCAGAACTTCTATGCCGAGCGCTGCTTGTTGGAGCAGCCCTTCGTCAAGGACGACAAGCGAACCGTGGGCCAGGTGGCCGCGGAAGCGGGCATGAAAATCGTGCGCTTCGTCCACTGGGAACTCCCCAAGGAATAACGGCCATGGCTGGTGAAACAGGGGCGGCCCAAACAGCGGCGGCCCAAACAGCGGCGACCCAAACGGGGGCAACGCAGTCGCGCTGCCGGCGCGTGGTGTTGAAGATTTCCGGCGAGGGCTTCGTCCACCCGGGCGAGCGCGGCATCGCCATGGACGCGGTGGTCCACATTGCCCGGCAAACCTTTCAGGCGGCCAAGCACGGCGTGCAGATCGCCATTGTCGTCGGCGGCGGCAATATCCTCCGCGGCGCCCATTTCACCTCGGGAAACGCCAATATTCACGAGGCGACCGCCCATTATATGGGCATGCTGGCCACGGTCATGAACGGCCTGGCCCTGCAAGACGCTTTGGAGTCGCTGGGTTGCGACACGCGGCTGATGACGGCCATCCGCATGGACGGCGTCGCCGAGCCGTATATCCGTCGCCGGGCGCGGCGGCACCTGGAAAAAGGCCGCCTCGTCATTCTGGCCGCCGGCACCGGCAGCCCCTTCGTCACCACCGATACGGCGGCCGCCCAGCGGGCGTTGGAACTAGACGCCGACGTGCTCTTGAAAGCCACCCGCGTCGACGGCGTCTTTAGCGACGACCCGGAGAAGAATCCTCATGCGGTCCTCTACGGCCAGTTGAGCTACGAAGACGTGCGGCGGCAAAACCTGCGCGTGATGGATCCCGAAGCGATCACCAAGTGCATGGAATACGATCTGCCCATCCTGGTGTTCAATTTCCGCAAGGAAGGGAACATCGAACAGGCCGTGCTCGGCACCCGCGTCGGCACGTTGATCGGGAAGAAGGTTGACCCATGAGCACCGACGAAATCCTCCTGGACATTGAGGAACGCATGGAAAAAGCCGTGGGCGTGCTCCGCAGCGCGCTGGCCGGTATTCGCACCGGGCGGGCCAATCCGGGGCTGGTCGATTCCTTACGGGTCGAAGTCTACGGCTCGCCCACGCCCATCAAGCAAGTGGCCTCGGTGGGCGCGCCGGAACCCAACCAGATCGTCATTCGCCCTTACGATCCCGGCACGCTCAAGGACATCGAGAAGGCCATCCAGGCCAGCGACCTGGGCTTCAATCCGCAGAACGACGGCCGGGTGATCCGTCTGAACGTGCCGCCGCTTTCCACGGAAGTCCGCCGCAAGATGGTCGGCCGCGTCCGCGAGTTGGCCGAAGAGACCAAGGTCGCCATTCGCAATATCCGCCGCGATGGCAACAAGATGGCCGATCAGGGAGAGAAAGACAAAGACTTCTCCGAGGACGATCGCGACAGCGCCAAGGAGCAGATCCAGGACCTCACCAAGCAATACGAGAACAAGGCCACGGAAATGGCCCGCACGCGCGAAAAAGAGGTCATGGAAGATTAATCCGTAATCTTCTGCGGCTCATAGGCGTGCGGCCGCTTCCGCAACACCTTGGCCTCGATGATCTTGTCGGGCGTGGGCAGGTCCGGCTGCGTAGGGTCGCGACGTTGAATCTTGGCCAACACCTCGAAGCCCTTGGTCATGCGGCCGAAGACCGTATAGTTGCCGTCGAGTTGACGGTTCGGCGCGAACATGAGGAAGAATTGCGAACCGGCACTGTCCGGATCTTGCGCCCGGGCCGCCGATAGGCTACCCCGATAGTGTAGCCGATGATTGGGCTGCTTGAACTCGGCCGCGATACGGTAGCCCGGATCGCCGCTGCCGTCCCCCTTGGGACAGCCCCCTTGAGCCATGAAGCCGGGCAGCACGCGATGAAAAGTCAGGCCGTTGTAGAAACCCTTGTCCACCAGGGAAATGAAGTTCTTCACGTGGTTGGGCGCTTCATTCTCGAACAGTTCCACCTCGATGTCTCCCTGGCTGGTCTTCAGCAGCACACGGGGTAAATCGTCGGCCTTCGCCTCCGCGGCGCGGATCTTCTGCTCTTTCGCCCAGGCTTGCTTGCTGGCCGGCATGTTGGCCAGGTACTCGGTACTGGCGGCGCTCAGGGCATTCCCCTTGGCAGCGATCCCGAGGTACTTTTCCGCCGCGTCCAACTCGCCGACGGCGAAGGCGGCCGTGCCGGCCAGGTTGGCAACCCGCGGGTCGGCGCACTGATGATCCATCAACAGTTTGCCCACGGCAAAGGCCGCTTCATAATCATCGCGCCGGGTACGGTCGGACAACACCGTGATCAGCAACTGGGTCACCTCCTCATCGGCGTTGGGTGCTGCGACATAGGCCTTTTCCGCGGCGGCCAGAAGTTCTTCGAGCAGCGTGTCGCCCTTGGTGATGAGTTGGTCCCACTTCTTGTGGATCTCGCTGCGCCCGGCCGCGTCGGCCGAGCGGTATTGCACTTTGAGCGTGCTCAGGTCGCCCACCAGCGTCTTCCACTCCCCCAACAACTTCACGAACGCGGCCTGTTCGGGGCTCGTCGCCTTGGCGGAGGCGGCCTTGCCTTGGGCCACAGGAACGGGGTTCTCAGCAGCGAAACTCATGGCCGGCATCAGCAGAAACAGAGAGATCAATAGGACGTGGATACGCACTGGCATGGGGTAAATTCCTCTTTAGTCGTTGGGGACTCTGGAACGGCCGAATAATAACTTCCGCAAATCGTAGGTCGGGCTGTGCCTGACGCCCCCGACCTGTCAGGCACAGCGTGACCTACTATGCGTCTCAGCGTCCATAAAGTACCATATCCGGTAGGGTTTGGCAAATTGTCTTGGAACGTGACTCATTCGCATGACCGCTAAAAAACGCGACATCTCCAACCACGGCCGGCGTCGTAAGTTGCCTCTCAAACCGGCCCAGCCCGTGGGGGTGCGGATCATTGGCGGACGTTTCCGTGGTCGCAAGATCGAGTACAGCGGCGACCTGCGTACCCGGCCCATGAAAGATCGCGTCCGCGAGGCCGTTTTCAACCTCGTGGGCGTTGGGGCTCGCGGAAAGCACGCCATCGACCTGTTTGCGGGGACCGGCGCGTTGGGCTTGGAAGCCCTCAGCCGTGGGGCCGCTCGAGCCACATTCATCGAACAACACCTCCCCACGGCCAAGGCCATCAGCCGCACCGCGGCGACCCTCGGCGCCGCCGCGGAAACCGAAGTCGTCATCGCCAACACGTTCTTCTGGTTCGGCTGCCATCCCGAACTGGGTACCGTGGCCTTGCTGGTTTTCGTTTCGCCACCCTACGATTTCTACGTGGACCGCAGCGAGGAGATGCTGAAGTTGATCGGCGGCCTGATGGCGGCAGCCCCCGCCGAGAGCCTTTTCGTGGTAGAAGCCGACGACCGTTTCGACTTCCAGCGACTGCCCGACGCGCAGGCCTGGGATGTACGGTCGTATCCGCCGGCGGTGGTTGGGATTTACGAAAAGGCGACTTAGCACCGGTCCAAGTTCTATTCCGCGATTTGAAGGAATATGGTAGTCTGTC
>CAYYBU010000251.1:0-5399 GCA_964469945.1 uncultured Planctomycetaceae bacterium | reverse complement strand
CGTGCTGCTGGGCAAGGCGCGCGCGGCCAAGTCCTTCCATGGCTTTAGCTGCACCGGCGAAGGCGGTTATCCGGAACGTTTCATTCCCTACGCGGACCACATGATCACCCAGGTGGCCACCGGCTTGTTCGGTGTCCGCGAGGAGACCATTCAGCGGGCGCGGATCGTCGAGTTCAAGTATGCCCAAGGGGCCAAGCCGGGACTGGGCGGGCACCTGCTGGGCGACAAGAATACGCCCGCCGTGGCCGCCTTGCGCGAGGCCGTGGTGGGCACTTCGCTGTTTTCGCCCTTCCCCTTTCATAGCGTGTACTCGGTCGAAGACCACAAGAAGCACCTGGACTGGATCGCGCACGTCAATCCGCGGGCGCTGCTTTCGGCCAAGGTCTCCACGCCGGTGGACGTGGACATGGTGGCGGTGGGCGTCTACTACGCGGGCGCGCATATCGTGCATCTGGACGGCAGTTATGGCGGCACGGGGGCGGCCCCCAACATCGCCAAGAAGAACATCGCCATGCCGATCGAGTATGCCATCAACCGCGTCCACCAGTTCCTTTGCGACGAGGGCATCCGCGACCAGATCACCGTGATTGCCAGCGGCGGCATCCGCACTCCCGCCGACGTGGCCAAGGCCATTGCCCTGGGGGCGGACGGCGTGGTGATCGGCACCGCGGAATTGGTGGCGGTGGGCTGCATCCGCTGCGGTTGCTGCGAGAGCGGCCGCGGCTGTGCGCGGGGCATCGCCACCACCGATGCCGAACTGTTGGAAATGGTCACCGTCGATTGGTGTACCCAACGGTTGGTGAACCTTTATATCGCCTGGCGGCAGATGTTCGTGGACATCCTCTACCGCTTGGGGGTCGAATCCGCGGCAGCGCTGCGCGGCCGCACCGACCTGTTGACCCACTTGGATTACGAAGACGACTCGAGAGGTTGAGCCCCACTATGGCGACCGATCAGGCAATGGAACCAGCGGCGGCGATTTTGCGGTCGCGCGCCGATCTACGACCCACGGGCGAATGGTTTCGCCGCAGCCCCGAGGCCGAGGGCGGCTGTGGCGTGACCGGTTTCGCCTGCACGATCCCGGTCGGCGGCAAGCACATCTACGAGCCTTCGATCCAGATGCGCAACCGCGGCAACGGCAAGGGGGGCGGCATTGCCGCCTGCGGCCTGGTGCCGGAAGAATTGGGCGTCTCCCGCAAGGTTCTCGATGACGACTATATCCTGCAGGTGGCGCTGTTGGACCCGGCGGCCCGCGAGGCGGTGGAAAAAAGCTGCATCGAGCCTTATTTCGACATCGACCAGGGCGGCATGGTGTCCACGGTGGACGACTACCGGGAAGTGGAGTTGCTCGACGTGCGGCCGCCCGACGTGGCACGTTATTTCGTCCGCGTGAAGCCGGCGGTGCTGGCCCGTTTTGCCGAGGAAAAAGGGCTCTCCGCGCTTTCGCCGCGCGAGCTCGAGGACGAGTTCGTCTTCCAGAATTCGCTGCGGCTGAACGCGCAGTTCTACGCCTCGCTGGGAGAGAAGCAGGCCTTCGTGATGTCGCATGCGCGGAACCTGATTATCCTCAAGATCGTCGGCTACGCGGAAGCGGCCGTGCAGTATTACCGCCTGGCCGATACGCGAGCCCACGTGTGGATCGCCCATCAGCGATTCCCGACCAAGGGGCGCGTGTGGCACCCCGGCGGAGCGCACCCCTTCATCGGACTCAACGAAGCGCTGGTCCACAACGGCGACTTCGCCAATTATCATTCGGTGTCGGAGTACCTGGCCGGGCGCAACCTGTTTCCGCAATTCCTCACCGACACGGAAGTTTCCGTGTTGCTATTCGACCTCTGGAGCCGCGTTTACAAGTATCCGGTGGAGTACATCATCGAGGCCCTGGCGCCGACGACGGAGTTGGACTTCGATCGCCTGCCAGCCGAGAAGCAACGCATCTACCGGCAGATCCAGGCGGCCCACATCCACGCCTCGCCGGACGGGCCGTGGTTCTTCATCATCGCCCGCAGCCTGGCGGAATCGAAGTCGTTCCAATTGCTGGGCATCACCGATACGGCCATGTTGCGGCCGCAGGTGTTCGCGCTGCAAGAAGGTCATGGCGTTTCCATCGGCTTGATCTGTTCGGAGAAGCAGGCCATCGATGCCACGCTGGCCAGCCTGGCGGCCGAGGACCCGCGGTTCACCCCCGTGGCCGACGTATATTGGAACGCCCGGGGCGGCAGTTCCACCGACGGCGGGGCCTTTCTGCTCACCGTCAGTCCGGTCAATGGCAAGGCGGCCTTTTCGGCCCCGGCCAATAACGGCCGCGTTCCCGTGCTGAACTCGAATGTGGCGAAGAAACCGGTAGCGGCCGCCGCGCGTTACGAACTGCGCGTGACCAATAAGTTCGGCGTCCCGGTATCGTTGCTCTCCGGGCAGACGGCCTGCGATCTGTCCACAGCGGCCGTGCCGCCCGCCCAGAGCAACGGCGACGTGCCGGCCATCGAGAAGGCAATCCAGACGGGCAGCGCGCAAGGGCTGTTCCAATGTCTCTGCGGCCGAATTGCCGCGTTGAGCTACGATCATTTCCGCTGGCTCGTGGACGAGTTGGCGGCCCGCTGTGCGGAAAAGGCGCCGGGGCTCGGCATCGAAGCCCTCACGCTGGCCATCGACCGCCGTTATGTGACGGGCGACAAAAAACGCAGTTCCGTGCTCACCATCCTCCGCGGCGGCCTCGAGCGCATCTTCGATCGTCAGCCGCTCTGCGGCGAGGGCGCCGGCAGCACGCACCGGCGCATCACGTGGCAGACGCGAGATCAGTTGCGCGGCCCGCAGGGCGACGAAACGACGCTTCTGGTCGACGCCCACGGTTTCGCTCCCGAGGGCGAGAACTGCGACGCCACGCTGGGCATCCGGGCCTACCGGCTGGGTTGGCGGCGGATGATCCATTACAACAGCCGCGGCACGCGTTTCCACGGCGTCGGTTTCGGCCCGGACACCGACGGTCTGCACATCGACTGCTACGACAATCCGGGCGACTATCTGGGTTCGGGCATGGACGGTCTGGAAATCGTCGTGCATGGCAATGCCCAGGACCAGCTTTGCCAGATTTCCAAGCGCGGCAAGCTGGTCGTTCACGGCGACGTGGGGCAGACGTTCCTCTACGGCGCCAAGGGCGGCGACATCTACGTGTTGGGTAACGCGGCCGGCCGGCCCATGATTAACGCCGTGGGACGGCCGCGCGTGATCATCAACGGCACCGCGTTGGACTTCCTGGCCGAGTCGTTCATGGCGGGCGATCCCCGCGCCGGCGGCGGGTTCGCCATCCTCAACGGCCTGCGATACGATCAAAGCGGCGCCTTGCTGCCGCTCGACCAGCCCTATCCGGGCAGCAACTTGCTCTCGCTGGCCTCCGGCGGCGCGATCTATGTGCGCGACCCGCGCCGCACGCTGGTGGAAGAACAACTCAACGGCGGGGCCTACCGCCCGCTGGGCGCCGCCGACTGGAAACTGATCCGGCCGTATCTCGAGGAGAACGAGCGACTGTTCGGCATTCGCATCGAAGAGGACCTGCTTACCGTGGACGGCGTGTTGCGGTCTCCGGCCGCGGTCTATCGCAAGGTGATGCCGCGCAAGGACGCCGAAATCGAAGCCGAGTTGGAGGGCGTGGCAGAATGAGCGAACCGAGCAGGAAACCGACCATGACAGAAACGATTCAGTGGAGCGGCACGGGCTTCGCCGCCGAGGTCGAGCGCCGCAGCGACACGCCGGTCCGGGCGTGCTTCCAATGCCACAAGTGTTCGACCGGCTGTCCGATCGGCCCCAACATGGACCTGCTCCCCAGCCAGGTCATGCGGCTGGTGCATCTCGGCGCGGAGGCCGACGTGTTGGAGTCGCAGGCCATTTGGCTCTGTGCGTCGTGCGAGGCCTGTACGACCCGCTGCCCCATGGAGATCGACATCGCCGCCGTGATGGATACCTTGCGGATGCTGGCCGTGGAGCGGCAGACGCCCGTGGCCGACGGCCGCGGCAAGCAATTCAATCGCAGCTTTTTGGGGAGCGTCCGTCGCCACGGCCGCGTGTACGAGGCCGGCATGTTGGCCGTCTACAAGCTCCGCAGCGGGCAGTTGTTCGCCGACGTGGACAAGGTGCCGCAAATGCTCTCCAAGGGAAAATTGGCCATTCTGCCCCACGGCTGCGGCGGCAGCGCGAAACAGGTGCGCGAGGTCTTCCGCCGCGCCGAAGAGGAGGATAAGGAACCGTGAAATACGCCTTTTTCCCCGGATGCAGTCTGCAATCCAGCGCGTGGGATTTCGCCCATTCCACCCGCGCGGTGTGCGCTGCGCTGGGCATCGAACTGGAAGACATCCCCGACTGGTCGTGCTGCGGTTCGACGCCGGGACACGCTTCGAGCGATTCGTTGGCGGTGGCCCTGCCGATCTTGAACCTGCAGAAGGCCCAAGCGATGGAACGGCCCGTGCTGACGGCCTGTGCTTCGTGCTACGCGCGGCTGCGGACGGCCAATCACAAGGTCCGCACCGACGATGCCGAGCGGCAGCGTGCGGAACGGATTACCGGCAAGCCCTATGACGGCGGCGTGGAAGTGCATCACGTCCTCGACGTGTTGGTGAATCATCTTGGGCTGGAAGCGGTCCGCCAGGCAGTCCAGCGTCCTTTGGACGGTCTGCGAGTGGCCTGCTACTACGGCTGCCTGCTCACCCGTCCGCCGGAAATCGTGGCCTTCGACGATCCCGAGCATCCCCACGCCATGGACGACCTGGTCAGCGCGCTGGGCGGCCAGCCGGTGGAGTGGCCTTTCAAGACGGAGTGCTGCGGCGCCAGCCTGTCGCTGACCAACGCCGAGGTCGTGGGACGTTTGAGCCACAAGCTGATTTCAATGGCCCGGCAGGCCGGCGCGCAATGCGTGGCAGTGGCCTGTCCGCTGTGCCAGGTGAATCTGGACCTGCGGCAGGCGGACGCCCGCAAGGCCCACGGCGCGCTGCCCGAGACGCCCGTGTTGTACATCACGCAACTTCTCGGCTTGGCCCTGGGGATGGGGACCAAGGAGGTCGGGTTGCAGGCGCTTTCCGTGAGCGCCGATTCCTTGTTCCCCTCGGCCACGGAGAGGGCGGCCGTCGGCGCCGTCGCGGGAGGAAACCGATGAGCATCGCATTCGATCCAACGAAGTTGGCCGATGGCAACGGCCAGGACAACGGCCACGGGGCGGCCAAGGAGCCGTGCGGCGCCGTGCTGGTCTGCGGCGGCGGGGTGGCGGGTATTCAGGCCTCGCTGGACCTTTCCGCGGCCGGCTACCGCGTCTATCTGGTCGAGGAGAGTCCCACCATCGGCGGCGGCATGGCACGCCTGGACAAGACCTTTCCCACCGGCGATTGCGCCACTTGCATTATTTCGCCCAAGCT
>CAYYBU010000250.1:0-5400 GCA_964469945.1 uncultured Planctomycetaceae bacterium | reverse complement strand
CGATCTCGCGGCGGAGCTGCTCGATGCGGCCCTTGATGTCGGCGCTCTTGCCGGCTCCCTCGATGATCGTCGTGTTGTCCTTGTCGACGACGATCTTCTTGGCGCGGCCCAACTCGGCCAGCGTGGTGTTCTCCAGCTTGCGTCCCAGGCTCTCGAACAACGCCGTGCCGCCGGTCAGGATGGCGACGTCTTCCAGCATGGACTTGCGGCGATCGCCGTAACCGGGCGCCTTGATCGCACAGACCTTGATCGTGCCGCGGAGGCGGTTGATCACCAACGTGGCCAAGGCCTCGCCGTCGACGTCTTCGGCCACGATGAACAACGCCTTGCCGGCGCCCACGACCTTCTCCAGCACCGGGACCAGTTCCTTGATGTTGGAGAGTTTCTTCTCGTAGATCAGCACGTAGGCGTCTTCCAACACGCATTCCATCTTCTGCGGATCGGTGACGAAGTAGGGCGACAGGTAGCCGCGATCGAACTGCATGCCTTCGACCCACTCGACCTCGGTGCCCAGGCTCTTGCCCTCGTCCACCGTGATGACGCCATCCTTGCCCACCTTCTCCATGGCGTCGGCCAGCAGCTTGCCGATCTCGGCGTCGTTGTTGGCGGCGATGGCGCCCACCTGGGCGATTTCTTCCTTCTTGTTGCGGACCGAAATCGACATATTCTTGAGCTTGTCGATGATGTCGGCGACGGCTTTGTCCATGCCCTGCTTGAGCATGACCGGGTTGACGCCGGCCACCACGGCCCGCAGCCCCTCGTTGAAAATCGCTTCGGCCAGGATGGTCGCGGTGGTGGTGCCGTCGCCGGCCACGTCGCTGGTCTTGGAGGCCACTTCCCGCACCATGCGGGCGCCCATGTTCTCGTAAACATCCTCAAGGTCCACTTCCTTGGCCACGGTCACGCCGTCCTTGGTCACCGTCGGCGAGCCGAAGCTCTTCTGCAAGATCACATTGCGCCCGCGCGGGCCCAGGGTGACCTTCACGGCCTGGGCCAACTTGCACACACCCCGCCGCAAGGCTTCGCGGGCTTCCTGGTCAAAGGCAATCATTTTGGCCATGAGACGTTTTCTCCTTCAATTGTTTTGTTATCCGATCACCGCTAGAATGTCTTCTTCCCGCATCAGCAACAGTTCGCGGTCGCCCAGCTTGAACTGCTCGCCCGCATAGGAACTGAACAGCACGCGATCGCCCACCTTGACCTGCAGCACGCTGCGCTTGCCACTGTCCAACAGCCGGCCTTCGCCCACGCTGATGATCTTGCCGCGGGTCGGCTTGTCCTTGGCGGAGTCGGGCAACACGATGCCGCCGGCGGTTACGGTTTCCGACTCTGCACGCTCGACGACCACCCGGTCGCCCAACGGCTGAATCTTGATGTTACCCCCCGAGGGACTAGTCTCTTTTTGTTTCTTTGCCATGCGTTGCCTCCGGAACTCCTTAGTAGACAAACGGTTCGTTCACGCTATTTAGGGAAGTAGCCTGCCACTTCGGCGCGCACTCCGCGCTGAAGGCGAGCAAGAACGCAATTGTCGCGCCAAAACGGCACGGATTCAGCAAGCCTTTTGATGAAAAGGGTTTATGAAATTGCTGGCAGTCTGCCGCACGCCCGCGATCCGCCAACCCTGGCAAAAACGGCCCGCAACGCCTGACGCAGCCTGCCAAGATGGCAGGAACTGCATCTGACATCCAGAGAGCTTGTGAACTCATTTAACCCAATGGCTGGGCTGGGGAAAAGACACTTTAGCCGGCTCAAGAAAACGAAGAAGCCCGCGCCTAACGGCCGGGCTTCTTCACCTCACAGAGTACGTGAACGGGGCAATACGCCGACCATAGCCACCTGCTGCCCATGTTTCCTATCGAGCCAGCGGTGAAGCCCGGTGTATCGGCCCTTCGTCATTAGCTGACCAGCTATCCCTAGTATACCGGGAAGGCCGGATTTGGCAAGGATTAGCACGCCATTCTGAATCACTCCGCTAGCTTCGTCCACTGCAGGCCGAACGGCGACGCCGCTCCGGGGCGCTGCTGCGGCCGTGTCGGGCAGCAGACGCGACGCCGATCCGGCGGCCGCTTCCCCGTTGCATGGCGGACGCCGTGCTGACCGGCGCCGTGGAAGCCGCGGGCATACCCTCCGGCGTCGCCTCCACGGCGAGCGTCTCCCGCGTCAGGCGCTGAATGGCTTGCAAGCTGGCCCGCTCGGCCCGGTCGCAAAACGAGACCGCCACACCGTCCGCGCCGGCGCGGCCGGTCCGCCCGATGCGATGGACATAGCTCTCCGCATCGACGGGCAAGTCGTAGTTGATCACGTGCGACACGGCGTCGATATCGAGCCCGCGGGCAGCGATGTCGGTGGCCACCAGGACCAACGGCCGCGGCGCCTTGAAACGCGCCAGCGTTCGCTGCCGCGCCCCCTGGCTCTTGTTGCCGTGAAAAGCGTCGGCCTCGATGCCCGCCTTTTGCAGGGCCTTGGCTACTTTGTCGGCGCCGTGCTTGGTTCGCGTGAACACCAGCGTCCGCGTCCACGCGGTCTCGCGCAGCCAGTGGGTGAGCAAGCGCAGCTTCTGCGTCTGATCGACGAAGAACACCGACTGCCGGATCGTCTCCACGGGGCCGGCGGTGGCGCCAACACGCACGTCCACCGGATTGCTGAGCCATTGGTTGGCTAATTCGCGAATGGCTGGCGGCATGGTGGCGGAAAACAACAGCGTCTGCCGGCGCCGCGGCACGGTGGCCACGATCCGCCGCAGATCCTGGATGAAGCCCATGTCCAACATGCGATCGGCTTCGTCCAACACCAGGACTTCCACGTGGCTCAGGTCCACGACGCCCTGCTGCATGAGATCGAGCAACCTTCCGGGCGTGGCCACGAGAATATCGACGCCGGCGTTGAGGGCCCGCACCTGGGGCATTTGTCCGACGCCGCCGTGAATCACCGTCGCACGCATGCCGGTGTAGCGGCCGTAAAGGCGAAAACTCTCGCCGATTTGCTGCGACAGTTCACGCGTCGGCGCCAGCACCAAGGTGCGGACTTTGCGGCCGCGGCCATTGACGCGGCCCGCGGCCCGCGAGAGCCGCTGCAACGTGGGCAGGGCAAAGGCCGCCGTCTTGCCGGTCCCCGTCTGGGCACAACCCAGCAGGTCGCGGCCTTCCAGAATGGGCGGGATCGCGGCGGCTTGAATTTTGGTGGGAGTGTGGTAACCCTGGGCGCCAACGGCGCGCAGCAACGTCTCGGCCAGGCCGAGTTCCTCGAACTTCATCAACAATTCCTTCAAGAGCGGCTGGCTGAAAGAGCACGGACCACGGCAGCCGACCGCGTACACGGGAGGAAAAGCCCCCGACCCTAAACTCGATAGGGTCCTCTGGCGAAGACTCCAGCGACAGGCAAAACGGCCCAGCCGCCGAAGATAAAAGAGACAACAGCGTTCTACTATAACAGCCCGCCAACCCTTGTCAAGAGCGCTACGGCAAGGGCCCTACTGTCCGGGGCGCTACTGCCGGGAGTGCTACTTCCGCACCTGCTTGCGTGGCGCCGGCCGCGACGAAGCGGCTTCCTTCTTCAAGGTCGCCACCGTGGTGCCGCGGATCTTCGCCAACACCACCAGGGCCTCCTCGACGTTGATGCGGTGCCGCGATCCCTTGAATTTCTTCAAAGGAATCCCCAGTTTCCGCAACTGCGTGGCCTTGGCCTGCACGGTAGACTTCCGCAGCTTCGTCTTGTCCGCAACCTCGGTGACGCAAGCGGATTTCTCCCAGGTTTCAATGAACTGCTGTACGGTTGGACGCGACATGGACATTTTCCATTTCATAAGAGGTATGGGTAACGTAACCACTGTATTATACGACATTCTTGTGGACAATGCAATGGGACATAGATATGCCTGTCGTTACGGCAGCTATTTGCCTATCTTATGTGCTATCTATGCCGGGCAACCATTTGCTGTTCCCATGCGCCCATGACACATATACCCTTGCATTCCCGGGCGATCCCGACTAGAATGAGGGTTGAAGGGCTGTCTACCCATCCGCCTGACCTCCTTCAGTCTGACGCGGCAAGTTCCCTTCCAAGCGGTTTTTTCCGTGCGGAATCACCTCTTTCGGGAGCCTGTCATGCTTAAGAAGAATCCGGTGTCGGATCGCACCATTACGCAGAAGGTCAGCCAGCAACTTCAGAACCGCGGCATGCGGCCGCCCTGCCAGGTTACGGTCTTGAGCCTGAAGGGCACCGTCACCCTCTCCGGCAAGATCCAGTACGATCATCAACGGCGCATCGCCGTGCAAGCGAGCCAAGGAGTGGATGGCGTGCAGCGGGTCGTGGATCGGCTCCAGTTGCTCGGCAAAGAGACGCATTGGAAGTGATGTCGCCAACCGTCGGGACCTGTACAAGAATAAATTAAGCCATATCGGGAGGATGCATGGCACGAGATAAGAACACGTTCGTCAAGCGGCAGCGGGAAACGGGCAAAAAGCAGAAGGCCGAGGAGAAGCGCGCCCGCCGCCAGAAGAGAAAAGAGATCGCCGCCAACGGTGGCGACGTCGGCAACCCAGATGCCAGCAACCCAGATGCCAGCAACCAAGACGTTGGCAACGCAGACGCCGGCAGCGAGAACCTCCCCGACATCGCCCCGGATCTTGCCGGGCCGGCCGGCTCGTGAAATTCGCCTTCACAGCAGCCAAGTAAACCAGGAGGCCAGCGCTGCGCCCTCCATCGCCCACCCGGCGGCAGCGGTCGCGCGGCCCCCGACCCGTTTGCGACCTTAGGGCCTGACCAAACAACAATTGCCCTGCTGGTCAGCGCGGCGCGCACGCGCTGCGTGCAGGCGAACGTGCGGCGCAACTGATTGTTGCAACAAGGGTTATGGTTGTTTCCTTGCGGGAAACATGTTGGTCAACAGAAGTCCGCTTTTTCCGCATGGGCCCCCTTCCCTTCGGCCCTTTGTTGGTCGCCCGCGGATGGCGATCGGCTCCAGACGATGGGAGGAATCGCCTGGAAGACCGTTTTGACAGCAACTTGTCAATGAGCATCGCAGCGTCGAACATCGGCGTCGTGTGCGGTGTCGCTTGACCCGGATTATTCACGCCCGCATGGAAGCCTGAAGCGCAAGCGAGGGACAGACAACGGGTTGTCCTCGCTTGCGCTTCGGGCTTCAAGAATACACACTGCACCCTTACCCCCGGCCCATGAATAATCCGAGTTGGAGGTTACCGCGATGGCATCCTACCGCTACGGATAGCCGGCCGACAAGCTCAAGAAACGAGCCACTGCGTCGAACGACGCACAAGAGGACATCACCCATTTTCATCCACTGGTTGCTAACGCTCGCCGTCAATCCTTCCCAGGTTGCCAATATGAGTGATGATACTATAACCGCCGCGTGTTAAGGCCCCTTGCCGGTGGACTAAGTTT
>CAYYBU010000249.1:0-5407 GCA_964469945.1 uncultured Planctomycetaceae bacterium | reverse complement strand
GTAATAGGCCGTTCCATTCGCCGCCTGAGCCGTTTGCGGGCGGTTGGCGACCAACAACGCAACAAGGACGGCAACGAGCGTCGCGCCCAGGCGGACACCGCGGAGCAGCGAATCGGTGGACAACTTCATGGCAAAACCTTTACGGATGGCGATGGTGTACGGGTGTGTTAGCTTTGGCAAAGTCTCGTGTAGTGTCTCGGAATTACGGTGTTGTATTTTGGGGAGGTTGGACGATTCGTGTGCCACTGCTGGCTCGTCCAGCAGTGTCGAACCACTACCGGGCACAGCCCTGCTGGACATACCAGCAGTGGCGCCCACCAGAATCATAAATCACCGTTTGTATGAGACACTACACCAGTAGGGTGAGCATTGCCCACCATAGCTTGTCGCGATTCGGTGGCCAGTCTGGTAGGGTGGGGATTATCGCTCCCACAATTTAGCTGTGTGGGGTGGCGTGAGTTCCCTGGTTGCCTAGAAGCAAGCGCCATCCTAGCAGAAAACGGGGTTTTTGTCGCGTGTTTTGTGTTTCCTTCTCCAAGTCCCACCAGTGCGCCGGGAGTCACCCCCTATGTAATGTTGTCTGGCGGGCAAATTACACGAAAAAAATCGCTGCGCCCGCCAACGTGGCCGCATTCTTGCCCTTGTGAGCCGGCCGCGCCGAGCGGTAAGATGCCGTCGGTAACAACCTCCCGTCGACATCCCGCCCCGGGCAACAAGAAAGGGGGGGCGAGCCGAGGGCTCCCCAACGCGGAAAAAGCGACGTTCGTTGAGCAACACGGCGCGCGCAATCCGCCCGCAAAAGGGGGACTGTACGGCTTTCTGGACCGAAGGGGACAGTCCCATTTTCGTGGCCTCCTGCCACAAAGATTGGGACAGTCCCCGTTTTACGGCCGGTAGCTCGCCGCGGGCGGCGCAGGCGCAGCCGATGTCCGTGGCCGCGGTAATGGCACTTCAACGGCCAACGCCCGATACCAGAGCGACTGCCAATACTTGCGGTCCAAGTCGTAGGGATCCAAGGTTGCATCGTCGGGCACGTCGGCCGCCAAGATGCCGAAGCGCCGCATCTCGCGGAGATACTCGCCGCGGGGATGGAAGCCCGGCATGTCGAAACGCTTGATCTGGTCGAGCTTCTGCTTGGCCGCGGCAACGGCCGCCAGCAGCTTGCGATAGTCGGCGTCGGAAGCGTCGGCGAAGATCGCCGGGCCGCAGGCTTCCTGCCCGCCCGCGCGCTTGGCCAGCGGCGCCAGCAGCAACAGCGATTTTTCCGGCCGGCTGAGGTCGTACAAGAGATGCCGCGAGTAATGGCGGCGGACATCGTCGGCTTGCAGCGGCTCCCAGGGCGGGTTGCCGATCTCGTCGGAAGGCGACAGCGGCAAGGCCCGCGGGCCCTGGTGACACTGGCCGCAACGGCGTTTGAGCGTTTCGCTGGCCGCCTGCACGCTGGGCCATTGCAGGTCGCCGCGGTCCAAGCGATTCTCCGCGTAGCCGCCGATCATGCCGCAGCCCAAGGCGGCATAAGTGCCCGGGTAGGCGGCGCCCGTGTCGAGCCAGAGCCGCAAGACATTTCGCTCGGCGTCGCTGAGCCGGGCGTCGTGGTGGCTGCCGTCGCAGAGCGTCCACAGCCGGCTGGCCGAGCTGCCGAGCGACCGCGGCGGACGATTGCCCAGGCCGTTGCGGCCGTCGGCGACCAGGCTCCGCGCCGTGAGTGTGAAATAGCTGATTGAGAACATCGGCCCGCGGTCGCCGGAGAGGCACGCGCCGCCGTCGCGACGGTCGGCGTCGTGGCACTTCAGGCAGTGGCGATCCAGGATGGGCTGGATATCGCGGGGGAAATCGAGCACGTCGGGGACGCCGGCGATGGGCTCGATGCGGCTGGCGGGGCGCCGCAACGCCAGCAGATTGGCGGGCCGATAGGCGGGCGCTTGCGTCCGCTGCTCGTGGCAGCCCACGCAACTGGTCGTCTCGCCCGGCATCACGGTCAAGAAGCTCTGCATTCGCTTGACCGACAGGTCGTGCTCGTCCAGGGCCACCAACAGGGCGCTGCGCAGCGCGGGCAGTTCGAGGTAGGCCGAGCCGTCGGCTTCGACGGGCACGGTCCCCAGCACGCGTTCCAGGGTGAAAGTGCCGCCGTAGCTGAGCGGTTCCATGCCACCGGTGAAGTTGATCGGCTTGGGAAGCGTTTCCAGGACCAGCAGCTTCTTGATCTCGCCGCGGCGGATGCCGCCCATGTTGCGGCCCTGGTAGACGTCGGCCAGGACGAGCCGGCCGGTGGAGTGCGACCAATCGGTCTGCGGGGCGACGCGGCGTTCGCGCGGCCGCGGCGTCAAGGGCCGCGGCTCGTGGCATTGCAAACCCGTCTGGGCGTCGGCCGCCGGCAGGGCATAGATCGTCTGCGTGCGGCCACTGCCGTCCATGGCGACCAGGGTGGCGCCGCGGGCGGCCAGGAAGGCCGTTTCGGAAAACGCCCAGGGGTCGCGAAAATCGTCGCCCGCGCTGATCCGCTGCACCGCGGTCGGGTCGTCGGGCCCGCGGCGCGGATCGATCAGGGCCAGCGCGCCTTCGTGTTCCGTGCGGCCGTGGCCGGGCGACATGGAAACCACGACCTTCGGCGAGCCGGGCACCGCTTTGGCGTCGATGAACACGGTGTCGGGGTGCATGTTGCCGTAGAAGACCGTCTGCCGCGTGCCGTCGGGGCTGGCCATCCACAGGTGATGAAACCGCGTCTGGCTGCGATCGACGTATTCCCAGCGGGTGTAGAGGATTTGCCCGCTGGGCAACAGCCAGGGCGTGTTGTCCTGCTCGTTGTTGCTGGAGATGGCCTGAATGTTGCCGCCGTCGGCGTCGCAACGGTGCAAGATGGCCACTTGCGTCAGCCAACAGTTGACCCAGCGCTTGCAGCGGCTGGAAACGAACACGATGCGATCGTCGGGCAAATAGACGGGCTCGAAGTCGTCGTAGGGGCCGTCGGTCAACTGCCGCAAGCCGGAACCGTCGGCCGCCATTTCATAGAGATGATAATGCTCGCTGCCGCCCTTGCGATAGGAGAAGAGGATCTTGCGGCCGTCGTAGTGGACGACCGGGTCGCGGACGCCTCCCTGCGGATCGTCCAACAAGACCCGCAGCCGACCGCTGGCCAGGTGCAGCCGGCAGAGGCGGCCGCCGTCGCGATAGGCGACCCGTTTTCCGCGCTTGGATTGCGACGGCGCATGCGCGTTGTCCAAGGGCGTGTCGGCGTAGTAGCCGAAGTTGGCGTACCAGTGTTCGGGCAGCACGCGGCGGACGGCGAAGACCACCTCCTCGACGCCGGCCATGGGCCCCTTGCGGAAGCCGCTCAGCAGGTCGTCGGCCGGAGGGGCTGGCGGCGGCTCGGCACTGCGGGCCACCACGGCCAGGGAAACCAGCAGCAGCAGACAGGCAGCGAGGGAACGGAGCAAGCCGGCGGCGTTCATGGCAATGATTCCTCTGATCCTTGTTTTGCCAATCAGAGCCAGTGGCACTCGCAATGTATCCGGCACACTCCGTGTGCCGTTCGCCCGGCGGCATATGGAGTGTGCCGGATACTTTTGACAGACGGCGCGGGCGTCTGCATTTCAGGGCAGACGCCCGCGCTCGCACCACAATCATTTACCTGGCGATTACAGCCACTTCTGCCGCATGGGCATGTGGACGATGGCGTCGGCCTCGGGCGCGCCCTTGACCTTCAAGGCTTCGCTGTCCCACTCGATCGTGGCGGGAGCCTTCACGCCGGCCTTGAAACGAATGGCGAGCATGCCCACCATGGCGATCTCGGCGACGCGGGCCCCGGTCTCGAAGCCCTGGAACGTCTTGGGGCCGCCCTTGCAGGCCGTCAGCCACTCGCCGACGTGAAACTGCCCCGGCACGCGCGGCAAGGTGACCGGCACCGGCTTGCAGGCGGCATGGTCCTGCACGCCGCGGCAGCGGGCTTCACCCTTGAGCTTGACGACGCCGCCCACGCCCCAGCAGTCGGAGCAGAGGATGCCCTTGTCGCCGGCGAACAGCACGCCGTTGCCCGGCACGCGGTTGTAGGTGGAAATCAGCTCATTGCCCAGTTCCGCCGGCGGGCCCTTGCCGCCGTCGTGCCACCAGAGCTTCACGGCCGGCAGGTCGCCGCGGGCGGCGAAGTCCCAGCAGATGTCCGTGGCCGAGGGATAGCTGTCCTTCACCGGCTCGGGGACCTTGGTCGTGCAGCTCAGCGGCGCGGCGAGTTTCAGCGCCCGCCAGGGCAGGTTCAGACCGTGCGCGCCCATGTCGGCCAGATGGCCGTCGCCGAACTCCAGCCACGGCCCCCACTGCAAACAGTAACCGAGGTAATAGGACTTGAACGGCAAGAGCCGCGACGGGCCGCACCAGAAGTCCCAGTTCAACTCCTTGGGAATCGCGTCGGCATGCGTGTCGATGCTCTGGCTGGGCGGGCAGCCGCGGTCCATCCACACGTGGACCTCGCGAATCTGGCCCAGCACGCCAGCCTGGATGACCTCCATGCTGCGGCGGAAGGTGTCGGTCGAGCCGCCCTGCGAGCCGGTCTGGGTGACGATCTTCGGGCATTGCTTGGCCAACTCGCGGAGCTCGTGGGCCTGGGCGCAGCTATGGGCCAGCGGCTTCTCGCAGAAGACGTGCTTGCCGGCCAGCATGGCGCGCTTGCTCATGGCCGTGTGCCAGCGTTGGCCGGGGGCGATCAGCACGGCGTCGAGCGCCTTCTCCTCGTCCAACAGCTTGCGATAGTCCTCGTAGACCTTGGCCTTGTCGGCCATGCCGCGTTTGGCCAGTTCCTTCTTGGCCTCGGCGATCGAGCGCTGATCGACGTCGCAGATGGCCACGATGTTTTCGCTTCCCGCACAGGCGTTCATGCCGTCGCGGGCGCGGCCGCCGCAGGCGAGAATGCCGATGTTGAGCTTGTTGCTGGGGGCCGTGGCGCCGAACACGCTGGAGGGCACGATGTGCGGCAGCGCCATGACGCCGACGCCGGCCGTGGCCGCCTGCTTCAGCAGCGTACGCCGAGAGATCTGGGATGGCTGTTTCATGAGGGTAGGCTCCTGTGGGAGGGAATGGGGGGAAGTCGTTGGCGAGGACCCGAATTTCGCAGCAGAGGCTATCGCCCCTGGACTAATTACGACTTTAACATGCGGCAAGGCCAGGAGCAAGCGGCGGGGAGAGTTTCACGGAGGCAATAGGGCTGTTAGTGCCCCCCCGCGCGATTGGGGCCAATCCTGTCGTGCGTCGCGTAAACGCAGCATGGGTACCGAGTTTGTCCCGCCGTGGCGTCGCGGCTGGCGCTGCCATTGCCCGCAGGCACGTGGAAGCGGGCGAAACAAATTGGTCAGGACTATCTTCGTCTTCAACTCGGCGCGCCGGGCCGGCCGTTCAGAGTCTGCGAACTCATCGGAAC
>CAYYBU010000248.1:2106-5418 GCA_964469945.1 uncultured Planctomycetaceae bacterium | reverse complement strand
GTGGCGTTCCGTGCGTCACCGAGAAACCGGAACGCCACAGAGGGCGTTCCCTACAACGGATAGCTGATGACCATGATGCCCCGCCTGGCCCTGCTGCTACTGACGCTGGCCCTTTCCACGACCGCCTTTTCCGCGGAAACGGCCGAAGTTCGCGGCATTTGGAACCACTCCGGCACGGGGGCTTATCCCGGCGATTGGGATCGTTCGGCGCGACTGTTGGCCGAGCACGGTTTCAACATGGTCCTGCCCAACATGCTCTGGGCCGGCACGGCCCATTACCCGAGCGACGTGCTGCCCCGCAGCGCGACGTTTCGCCAGCATGGCGACCAGATCGCCGCGTGCCTGGCGGCGGCCAGAAAATACGGCCTGGAGGTCCACGTGTGGAAGGTGCATTACAACCTGGCGGGCGCGCCGCCGGAGTTGCTCCGGCAGTTGCGCCGCCAACATCGCACGCAGGTCTCCGCCACGGGCGAGCCGATCGATTGGCTATGCCCTTCACACCCGGAAAACCGGCAACTCGAACTGGACGGCCTGCTGGAAGTGGCGCGGAAGTACCGCGTGGACGGCTTGCATCTGGATTACCTGCGCTACCCGAATGGCCGGGCGTGTTATTGCGACGGCTGCCGCGAGCGGTTCGAGGCCGATTCGGGACGCCCCGTCGCCGACTGGCCGGCGGACTGTTTTCGCGGCCCGCGGCGGGAGGAGTACAACGATTGGCGTTGCCGGCAGGTCACGCGCCTGCTGGCCCGGATCCACGACGAGGTGAAGAAGATCCGGCCGGACCTGAAGCTCTCGGCCGCCGTGTGGGGCGCGTATCCCGACTGCCGGCGGTCGGTGGCCCAGGACTGGCCGGTCTGGGTCAAGGCCGGCTATCTCGACTTCATCTGCCCGATGGATTACACGAGCGACGACGAACAGTTTGCCGGCTGGGTACGGCGGCAGGTGAAATTGGTCGGCGGCCGGGCGCCGGTGTATGCCGGCATCGGCGCCACGGCGACCGGCGTGTCGCTTTCGGCCGAGCGGGTGCTGGGACAGATTCGCCGCGCCCGGGCGGAGGGGGCTGGCGGCTTCTGCATTTTCAACCTCGACCGCAACACGGCGGCCTCGATCGTGCCCGGCATGGGGAAGGAGCCCCTGCGTCATAGGTCCCTTGTGCCTTCGCGCGCTGGCGTGGAAACGTCCCCGGCGCAAAAAACGGGGGCCGATCCCAGCGACGAGACCGGCCCCCAACGTTGACCTTCCGTTGCCGAAACTCGACAACTACTTGCCTGCCGGCTGTGTCGGCTTCTTGGCTTCGTGGGCCTTCTTGAGCTTCGCCTGCTGCTCCGGCGTCAGGATGGCCAAGAACTTCTCCCGGACTTCCTTGCGCAGGCTCTGCATCTGCTTGCGCAGCTCGGCGAACTTGGCTTTCTGGGCGTCGGTCAGTTTCACTGCCGCCTTGACCGCCTCGAAGGCCGCCTTGCCATGCTTGCCCGCCGCATGGGCCGACTTGACCGCTTCATCGCGGGCTTTCTTCTGGTCCGCCGTCAAGATGTCGCCGAACTTCTTCAGCGTCTCCTTGAACTTCGGGCCGTACAGCTTCCGCAACTCCTTGGCCTTCGCCTTCTGGGCGTCGGTCAAGTCCAGGCTCTTGATGATCGCCAGGCGATGAGCCCAACGGTCGTGCATGCAGGTCCCCGGCTTGCAGCCGGGCGCTTGCTTGCAGCCGGGACCTGGCTTGCAGCCGGGCTTGGCGCCCGGTCCCATCGGCGCCGCGGGGCCACCGAAGCGCTGCTGCCACGGGCCGTCCATCTTGCCGTGGAGTTCGGCCATCCGTTTGGCGTGCTTCTCGAGAAGGTTCCAAACGTCGTTGGCCGAGCCCGTCCAACGCACGTTGAGCGTCGTGCCCTCGGCGGTGACCTGCAGGGCATCGACCAGTTTCTTCGCCGCGGCATCGTTGGCCACGTGCATGGCGGCCAAGGCCTTGCCGCCATCGACGATCGCCTTCACCTGCTGGGTCACCTCGGTGGTCTTCATGGTCGCCCGGGCGTGGAGGAACGACTGGCCGCCGCTCTCACCCACGCTGATGTGGGCCGACTCGATCTGTTTGACCACGGGGGCCTTGCAGGGCAAATTGGCCTCGGCCAGGCCGCTGACCCGCAGCAGGAACGTCGTTCCCGGCCGGACCTTGCCCGCCAGGGGCGAATTGCTGCCCACGCTGGGCGACTTGCCGTCCAGCACGTTCAGGGCGGCCTTCAACTCGTCGAGACTGCTGGCGAATACCAGCCGATCGCCCTTGTAGAAAGTGCCGGCGACCGTATGCGCCGGGCCGTGATGCTTGTCGGTCCACGTGTGCAGATCATAGGAGCCGAACTTGGTGACCTTGTGATCGGGGGCCTTCGCGGCCTTTTCCAGCAGCAGCTTCTGGTTCACCTTGGCGTTGACGATCAGCACGCCGGTGTGTTTGCCGACCTGTTTGCCATAGAAGGTCAGGCCGTGCAGATCCTTGCAGATGTCCAGGCCCAGCTTGTCGCGCAGCTTGGCCAGGTGGGCGGCGGCGTCTTTGTGCATCTCCATGCCCTTGGCCCAGGCCTTTTGCACGACAATCGAGGTCCGCATGGCATCGACATCGACGTGGCCGAGCCATTTGGCGTCGGCGGGGACCTGTTTGAGGTCCAGGGATTCGGCCCGCGCGACGGCGACCAATCCGACCATGAGGGCCAGGGCAATTCCAACTCCAAGCAATTTCATCGTGTACCTCGCTCAGTTAGGGGGGTGATGGGGTGAGGGCCGTCGGGAGTCTCCCTCGCCCGCCTCGCGGCAGAGGGCGGTTTGCCCGCAGGAATCTCCCCTCTCCCGTAAATGGGAGAGGGGCCGGGGGTGAGGGCGGTTTACCTGTGTTAGAGGCATCCTTACGGCCCATGACGTCAAGACTATACGCGCGATCGCGGCCGGTGGTTACAGGAAAAGCGGCTTTTGTGGGCCCATTGGCCGCCGGGCCCGAATGTCGCCGGGATGATGGGTAACATGAGCTGAGTGCGCAAGCTTAGGACCGGCGAATCAGTCAGTGTCGGGTTTGCCAACGTACTCATCACGCTCCGTCGTGATGAAAGGCCATCACGACGGAGCGTGATGAGTACAGAACGTAGGTCAGGTACGGGGGGCCTGGCCTACGCTGAGGCCCCTTCGCCCAGCGGATGCCGCAGGATCAGATAGTCCTCGACCACGCGGCCGCCGAGCAGATGCTCCTGGATGATTCGCTCCAACACCGGCGGGTCGCAATGACCGTACCAGGTCCCTTCCGGATAGACCACCGCCACCGGGCCGCCGCGG
>CAYYBU010000248.1:0-2096 GCA_964469945.1 uncultured Planctomycetaceae bacterium | reverse complement strand
CGGCGACCGGTCCGCCCGTGCAGATCCGCAGGCAGTTGGCCTTGGTGCGATAGACGCCGCCGGCGCCGGCGAGCTTCAACTCCTCCAGACGGCGCTTCAAATACTCCCAGGCCACGAGCGACTGCGCCTTCGTCGAGCAGGACGGATTGGTCTGGTCGCAGCAGAGAAAAATATGCCGCCGCAGCCCGGGCACGCCCATGCGCTCGGCCACGCGGCGCTGCTGATCGAGGCTTTCGCGGATGTTGTCGAGGTCTTCCATAAAAAATGAGTCCGCTCGCTCTGTAGGGTGGGACCAGCGGAGCGCAGGCCCACCAATTGAGCCAGAAACTACCGCCCTCACCCCCGGCCCCTCTCCCGCGAGCGGGAGAGGGGAGGATAATTCACCCGCGTTCTGGTGGGCCTTCGCTCCGCTACATTATGAATCCTCACACGATCGCCTTGCTCACCAGAATCACGTCGCGTTCCGCTTCGCAGTTGATCTGGAAGCCGCGGCTGCGGAAGATGGTCAGCATGCGCATGTTGTCCTTGGAGAGCTCGCCGACGACGCGCTGGACGCCCCATTTCTTCGTTACTTCCAGGCAATAATCGGTCATCAGGCCGCCCAGACCACGGCCCTGCCAGCCGTCGGCCACCAGGAGGGCGTATTCGGCCGTGGTGTGGTCGACGTCGGCGGAAAGCCGGCCGCTGCCGATGAACTTCCGCTGGCCCTCCTGTTCGACCTCGGCCATGATGCCCAACTCGCGGTCGTAATCGATGAAGCAGTAGCGGCTACCCATCTCGTGCGACGATTCCTTGAACAGATAACGGAAACGGAACCGCAGCGACTCGGGGGAGCAGCTCTTCAGCAAGTCGTGCCACAGCGGCTCGTCTTCCGGCTTGATCGGCCGCAGCACCACCGGCGTGCCGTCTTTCAACTGCCGCCGCGCCACGTACTCTTCCGGATAGGGACGAATGGACAGGTGCGCGTAGGGCCGCACGGTCCGCACCGGCAGGCTGCGGTCGACCACCGCGCGGGCGTCCAGGGCGATCACTTTCTCCGGCGTCACCAGCAGCGGGTTGATGTCCAGTTCCTTGATTTCCGGATAATCGGCCACCAGGTAGGAGAACCGCATGAGGGTCTCGATGAGCCGATCGATGTTGGCCCCCGGCCGGCCGCGATAACCGCGCAGCAAGGGCCAGGACTTCAACGATTCGAGCATCCGCCGCGCCAGCGTTTCGTTCAGCGGCGGCAGCCCCAAAGCGCGATCGCGGAAGACCTCGGCCGCCACGCCGCCCATGCCCACCAGGATCACCGAGCCGAACACCGGGTCCTGCTTGGTCCCCAGGATCAACTCGAAACTGTTGGGATAGGTGACCATCGGTTGCAGGGTGACGCCGAGGATTTCGGCCTCCGGCCGCATTTGCTTGGCCCGCGCGGTCATGCTCTGGAAGTGCTCGCGGACGGCGGCGGCGCAGGTCAGGTCGAGGGCCACGCCGCCCACGTCGGTCTTGTGCGTGATTTGCGGCGAGTGGATCTTCATCACCACCGGATAGCCGAGTTGGTAAGCCAGCGCGGCCGCTTCGTCGGCAGTGTGCGCCTCGCGGGGCCTCGTGACCGGGATCCCATAGGCCTCCAGAAACACCTTCGACACGTCTTCGGAAAGCACGTCGCTGCCGGCGGTGCGGACCAGATCGAAGACCTCCCGCAGACGTTGGCGATCGACGCCGAATTCCACGGGAATGTCGCGGGGCGTCTCGTACAGGATTTCCAGGTTGCGGGCGTAGGACACCAGGTGCATGAACGCCCGCACCGCCTTTTCCGGCGTGTTGTAGGTGGGAATGCCGGCGGCGGTGAGCAGTTGGGCGCCCGGCGTGACGATGTGGCCGCCCATCCAGGCCGCCAGCACGGGCTTGTGGGCTTGCCCGGCCACTTGGGCCACCGCCTCCGCCGCGCCGGTGGCGTTGGTCATGGCTTGCGGGGTCAGAATCACCAGGACCGCATCGACGCCCTTGTCCTGGAGCGTCACCTCCAGGGCCTGGGCGAAGCGCTCCGGCGGCGCATCGCCCAGCACGTCGATCGGGTTGCCGTGCGACCAGCAATCGGGCAGCAAGTCGCC
>CAYYBU010000247.1:0-5447 GCA_964469945.1 uncultured Planctomycetaceae bacterium | reverse complement strand
GAAAGAGGAAATCGGCCACGCCCGCCTGCAGGAGCCTTTCCGCACCGCGATCGACGGCGTAGCCCTTGCCGATACTGCCCATGTTGAGCCGTACGCCTGGCTGAAGGAAGCGGATCGTCCGACCGGCGGGATCCAGTTTCACCCTGTGGCCGCCGACGAGCTTGCGGGCCGCGGCCAATCGATCGGCGGCAGGAATGGCGCCGGCGCGACGGGCGAACCCCCAGGCTTCCCAGAGCGGACCGGCGGTGATGTCGTAGGCGCCGCCGGTCTGGCGGTACAACTGCATGGCCAGTTCCAGCAAGGCGAACAAACGGGGTTCCACCTCCACCGGCCCTTGCGCCGCGGTCAAGTTGATCCGGCTGATCTCGCTCGCCGGGCGGAAGACCGACATTTGCGCTTCCAACTGCTCGACCAAGTCGAGTGCCTCGAGGGCCATTTCGGTGCCCTGGACATACTGTCCCGCGCGGAGACAGACCTCGAACTCGCAGGCCATCGCGGGACGCGACACGCGCACCAGATACGACGACTCATCGGCCGCATCGTCCGGGCCAGCCGGCACGTTGAGGCCCGCCGGCGCAGCACCGGCCGCCGCGGCGCGCATTTCCGCCGCCTTGCCGAAGAGGAAATCGCGACGTGTCTTCTTCCGCTTGCTCAAGTTTTTCTTTTGCAGGCCCGCAGCAGGTCCAGCGGTTGCAGTTCAATCAGCTCGGCCAAGCCGGCCGCGGCCAGTTCGCGGCCGGTGACGTAGCGGCCGGCACGGATCCAGGGATTGATGGTTTCCGGGGGCACGTCGAATAGATCGGCCAACAGGCGGTCCATGTCGGTTTCCAATTGGCCGAAGTGCCGCGCCCACTCGGCCGCTTCGCTCAAGCCGACGTTCTCCTCGCTCTGCCACTTCATGGGATGAAACAGCAGAATGCTCAGCGGCGTGACCAGGCGGCGACGGCAGGCGGCCAGCGGCCACAGCGCCGCCGAGGAGCACTCGCCGGTCACCACGCCGGTGGCGTCCAGTCCGCGAAGCCGGATCAGCGACATCAGCGCGATGGCCCCATAGGGGCAGCCGCCCTGGGAATCGAAATACAAGATGCATTGGCCGCCGGGCTCGATCGACAACAACTTGTCGGACCAGTCGGCCTCGTTCTCGCTCAGGTCGCCGACCAGGGGAATCTCCAGCGGCCCTTCGCGCTCCGCCTCGCGTTTGCTCATGGGAACCGTTCCAAATTATCGGATGCAGTTGCGTAAGTCCAGGAGCCCCGTTTTATCGGCAACGCCCGGAACGCCACGCCTGCGGAAAAAGGGGGACAGGCACCGTGGCGGCAAAGCTTCTGCTTATGCCACACCGGCTTGTGCCACGGAACCAGTCCCCATTTTCCGCGAACCTTGCGCAGTAGAACTAATTTGCGCCCCACGATTGAATATATCGGACCTCCGGCCTTGCCGCCAGGGCTCACCTCCCATGTGACTATTCCATCGGCCACCGCAATGTGGTATACTGCGGGGGTTGTGCGTCATCGTCATGGCCGGTTTGAAACGCGTGCGAGAAGGAGGCGGGGGCAGCAAGGCAGCCGGGAGTCCCAAGAGAGGCAGGGATGCGGCGGCCCGGGGCGTTCGAGCCGGTGCGCAGGCAAGACAAAGGAACAGTAGACGTGGCAATTTCTCGAGATGATCGCGGTTCTCCCGCGGCGGCCGCTTCGTCGGCGCCGGTGGTGCAAATGCGTTTTACCCGCCGGATGCTCTTGTTCTTGGCGGTGCTGCTGGTCGGCCCCTGGTTTCTGGTCGGCTTCCTGCTGATCCGCTCCGGGCCGCAGCAAAGCAAGCCGCCGGCGGCAGCCCTCGTGGATTCCAACGAAACGTCGTTGGCCGAGGTGAGCACGGGAAAGCCCGGCCCCTGGGGAGTCCTGGAGTACGCCCGCATCAGCCTCGACTTGCCGGAAGAATACGTCTTCGTGCCGCCGAGCGATCAGCCGCCCATCCGCTGGTTCTTCAAGGGTTACAGCAAGGAACGGGCGTTGGAGTTTTTGAAATCGGCCGCGCTGAGCGCGGCGCAGCTTGAGACGCTGCGACAGGCCGCATGGACCGAGGAGGCGGACGGCGCGGCCGTGCCGCCCGGCGACGAGTTGATCTTGGGCCTGAGCCCTGCGGCCCGGGCGAAGATCTACTCGCTGTTGGTCGAGTTTCCCCAGAACAGCCGGCAGATCGATCCGGTCTGGTTCCACCGGGATCTGCTCGACGTACGCACCAAGGACAGCGGCCTGTCGGACGCCTCGATGGCGCTGTTCAAGCGGCTGCTCTATCGGCCGACCGACTCCCCGCTGTCGTTGTTCGCCGATTTCGAGCCGGCGCTGCGGCAGTTGCCGGACGAACCGGAGCGGCGGCGGTTCGTGAAGATGGTGTCGCGGAAAAAAACGCTCCTGGCGCGGTTGAAAGTCGATGCCGACTCCGATACCGCGGCGATGGCGAACTACTGGGGCATCGGCGGCCGGCGCAAGGACGCGGTGCCGCTGCTCAATGCGCTGCGGCGCACGGAACGCAGCCACAAACTCAGCATCATTTGCCTGCTGCCGGATTTCTTGCGCGATCACATCTATAGCTATGCCTTCCCGGCGGCCGGTCCGACGGCCGTCAAGCAGGACTGTTTTTGGTCGGCCATGAACGCCTTGAACGACCCGCCCGACGATCATTTCGGCGACATGCAGTACGTCCACAAGGTCTTGGAGACGGACTATTACAGCATCCTGAAGCCGACGCAGTTGTGCGATCTGGTCTTTCTCACCCTCAACAATGGCGACGCCATCCACGCCGCGATCTATGTGGCCGACGACATCGTCTTCACCAAGAATGGGGCGCTCCACACGCAACCGTGGATGCTCATGCACGAGAGCGAAATGATCGACACCTATGCGGTGCGTTATCCCTCGAACAGCCCGCTGAAGGTGCTCTATTTTCGCAAGAAGTCGCTCTAGCGTCGGGAACGCTCTTGGTGGCATTCCGTGCCTTAGGATCGGCAGAAAAATAACATCCGCAAATCGTAGGTCAGGCTGTGCCTGACGCCCTAGACTGGCAGGCACAGCCTGACCTACGGGGGCTCTTGATGGCGTTCCGTGCCTTACGTCAAGAACAGGCCCATTCGCGTCGTCGGCATACTCAGCGGCGGCACCGTTGCCGCCGCCGCCGGTTTCGGTCCCACCAGGTCTTGAATGACCGCGTTGGCCAGCGGTGTTCCCAGGCCCGTAACCATGTCGTAGCCGGGGCCGGCCGTATAGCCATTGTTGCCCGCGGTGACGTCGTGGAAGTCGCCGCGCGGGATCGCATAGAGGCTGGCCGCCGCGGAATTCAAAGGCGCCGCGCCGAGCAAGGCGCGTCCCTGGTCGGCGATGGCCAGCAGCGCGGCCCATTGCGGCGCTCCCGCACTGGTGCCGCCGACATCCCACCACCCCGTGTAGCCGTCGTAAGGGACGCTGTCGTACACGTAGAGGCCGCTGTTCGGGTCGGCATCATAGGCGACGTCGGGCGCAACGCGCTTGCCGCTGGACTGCACTCCCAGTTGGAACGTCGGTTCGGATTCGAAAAGGCTGCGACCGCCGCCGCCGGCGGACCAGCCCGTCTCGCTGCCGTAGCTTCCCGAACCGGTCAGGTAGAGCGACGTGCCGCCCACGGCTACGACGTTGGCGGAGACCGCGGGCCAACTGGCCGGGGCGCCGTCGTCGCCCGCGGAAGCCACGAAGGTGATGCCGGCGTGTCCGGCCGGGGCGGTGAAATATTGGTCGTAGGAGCTTTCGCTGGAAAACTCGCTGCCGCCCCAACTCATCGAGACGGTGCTCACCCCCGGCTGATGCCGCGCATAGTTGACGGCCGTCAACAGATCGCTCAGATAATCGCTGCGGGCCTCGACCAGCAAGATGTTGGCGTTCGGGGCCATGGCATGGGCCCACTCCACGTCCAAGGAGATTTCCATGGACCAGCCCGCATTGACCGCCAGGCCGGAAGCGCTGCCGCCATACTCGCTCACCTGCGTGAAGCTCGGCGGGGCAGCCAAACGGAAGGTGCTGTCGAAAGCGGCAAGGTCGCTCTTGATCGTGGGGTCGTTGTACGCATCGATGATGGCAATCGTCTGGCCCGCACCATTGCCGACGACCGCTCCCCGCGACGTCGAGAACGACACCTGGTCGAAGCCGTAGGCGTGACGTATTTGAGCGGGCGTGTAAATCGTCGGCCCACCGCTGCCGGCAGCCGACGGCGACGATGCTGCGGGCGAGAACGACAAGAGGGGAACCGCTTGCGTGGCCGTCAGGCCCCCGGCAGAAAGCAGGTTGCGCGATTCGAGTTGCTCGAAGGCAATCGGGCCGCGACGCGGCAGGGTATTGTGAACTCGGGCCACCGCCTGGAATCGCAGGGAGAATGAAACCATGATCTCGCCCTCGCGTGAAAATTGTTCCTCCGACAAACCACGATACGAAAAGCGGGCGCCGGCTGTCGCCGATCCCTCACGATGCTCCACCGCTGCAAGCATGGAAAACTATAGAAGCCGGAGACGGCGGCACGCAGTGGCAGTTTTTAATTTTCGCAGCCTCGTTGGCGAGAAATGCACGTGCCCGGCGATTGACACGCGCGCAACAGTGAGGAAAATAAGGGAAAGCCTTTTACTCATCCCCGGCCTTTGACCTTGGACACGTAGCGAGACCCGACCCATGCACACGCGACCCTTTGGCGGCGGCGGCCGTGAAGTTTCCGAAATCGGCATCGGCACCTGGCAACTGGGCGGCGCGGAATGGGGCAACGTCCCCGATCAACAGGCCCTGGAGACGCTCGAAGCGGCGGCCGGCGCGGGCGTCACCTTCATCGATACGGCTGACATTTACGGCCTGGGCCGCAGCGAGTCGCTGATCGCCCGCTTCCTCCAGGGCCAACCGCAGCGGGAGCGTTTCTTCGTGGCCACCAAGTTGGGCCGCAATCCGGCGCCCGGCTGGCCGAAGAATTTCACGCGGGAAACGATCTTCGTCCACACCGAAGCCTCGCTACGGCGGCTGGGAGTCGAGGCCCTGGACCTGATGCAGACGCACTGCATTCCCACGCAATGGCTCAGCCGCTTCCACGTCTTCGAGCACCTGGCCGAGTTGCAGCGGCAGGGGAAGATCCGCGCCTTCGGCGCCAGCGTCGAGTCGATGGACGAGGCGCTGTGGTGCCTGGAGCAAGAGGGGCTCAGCTCGCTGCAGATCATCTTCAGCATCTTCCGCCAGAAACCCATCGAAACCATTTTCGCTCAAGCCAAAGCCAAAGGCGTGGCGGTGATCGTGCGCTTGCCCTTGGCCAGCGGCCTGCTCTCGGGAAAAATGACGCGGCAAACCACCTTCGCGGCCAGCGACCATCGCACCTTCAATCGCGACGGACAGGCGTTCAACGTCGGCGAGACCTTTGCCGGCCTGCCCTTCGAGAAGGGCGTCGAGTTG
>CAYYBU010000246.1:0-5450 GCA_964469945.1 uncultured Planctomycetaceae bacterium | reverse complement strand
GCCCTCGGCCGCCACGCCGTGATCGCCGGCCATGGTGACGATGGTCTTCCGCGCCACTGCCGGGCGGATCGAGCGCGTGATGCCGGCCAGGTCCACGGCCAGGTCCATCAGGCGCCCTAGCGCCCAATGGGGCATGATGAGTTGATCCAGACGCTGCTTGGCCGCCGCGCGGCAAGCGTCATCCTGCGGGGTAATCCGTCCCAGGGTCATTTCCAACAAGCTCACTTCCGCGTCTCCTTCAAGTGCAGGGGGATGCCGCACGAAAGCAACGTCACGCGCTCCGCCCGAGCGGCCAGAATCTGGTTCGCGCGGCCGACCAGATCGCGATAGCGCCGCGCCTGAGCATTGTCGGGCACGATGCCTTGGCCGACTTCATTGCTGACGAAAATGACCGCGCCGCGGCAGGCATCGGTCGCTTCGAGCACCTGCCGACACTGCTCGGCCACGTGTGTTTCTTCCAGCGGGCGGCCATCTTGATCGGCCGCATACATGAGGTTGTTGACCCATAAGGTGATGCAATCGACCAGCAACACGCCGTGGGGACTGTCCCGGTTTTCGTCCGTCGTCTCTGAAGGAGACACAGAAAATGGGACTGTCCGCTTTCTGAAGGCTCGAAATACGCCCGCTAGATCGAGCGGCTCCTCGATGGTCTGCCAGCCCCGATCGCGGCGGGCCGCACGATGCCAGGCGATCCGCTGCTCCATCTCGGCGTCGATCACCGGGCAGGTGGCCACGTAGAGGCGGCTTTCCGACAGCGATTCGGCCAGCGACTGTGCGTAGGCGCTCTTGCCGCTGCGACAACCGCCCACCACCAACGTGATGTCAGCCATGGCGCGCCTCCTCGGGCACGTCCGCGCCCGAAAAAACCAATACGCCTTTGCCGTCGAACAAACGCAGCACGACAATGGAGGCATACGCCACGTCGAACAGGACGTAGCTGCGCGGTTCCAGGCCCAGCAAGTAACAGATGATGGCACGGATGACGCCGCCGTGGCTGACGGCCAGCACGGTGTCGGCCGGGTCGCAGGCCATGCGGTCGGCAACGGCATGGACGCGGTGCAAAAAAGCCGCCAGGCTTTCGCCGCCGGGAAAGACGAAGTCGGGCTCGAAGGCCGCCCAGCGATCCACCAGCGTGGCGTCCTCGGCAGTCAGTTCCTCGAAACGGCGGTTCTCCCAACGGCCGAAATCGATCTCCCGCAGATCGTCGTCGATCTCCAAGGGCACGTCGGCGCCGATCGCTTGGGCCGTCTGCCGGCAGCGCTGCATGGGGCTGCAATAGCCGCGCTGCGGCGCCCAGCGGCGGATGCCCGGCGCCAACCCCCGGGCCTGCGCGTGGCCCAACGCGTCCAGGGGCAGATCGGTGGAACCCACCAATCGCCCGGCGTGGCCGGCGGCCAACCGTGCATGACGCACCAGGACGAGGCAATTGGCCATGCGATGATTTCCAAGAAAAAACCCGTTCCTCGAAGCGAATGGGCCTTGCGCAGCCGCGCAACTTGGGCCTTCCCTCGAAGGAACGCACGATAGCGCCTTCTGGTATCCTGACTTCCGAGTCATTCTACTAGCCGCGACCTTCCCATCCGCCGGGGCGGACAGTGGTCATTCGAGCGGCGTTCGTCATCGGTTACAGTGGCGGGGCCGTGCTGGAATCACACCAGCTTCCCAGTTCCGATCGCGGAACACCCTTACCATAAAGAAACCGCCCCCGGTTTGTCAAGAGTGGGGGGCGGAATGATAACATGGGGGGGCATTCCCTCAATCGAGCGACGTCAACCAGTCGAACAGCCAGAGCGGATTGCCGCATTCGCGACATTGCTCGCCATTTTCCAGCAGTTTGCCCCGGCAGCGGTGACAATCGCCAATGGCCGGCAGATTGACCGCCTGATGCTCGCGGGCTTCGGCCGCCCGCAGTTGATCGCCGAAGGCCAACGACGTGGCCACCTCGATGGCGGACGGCAGGAGGCGAAACAGCACCAGCGGCGCCCGGCGGGCCTCGGGCAGCGCCCGGGTGATGATGTCGATGAATGCCAGTCGCCCTCGATCGGCGCTCTTGGCGAGGTAATAGTGGACCCGCTTGGTGATTTTTGTATCGGGCTTCAAGATCCCCAACCGCAAGCGCATCAGCCATTGCCAGTACCAATCGTCCGGACCATCGACATAATCGCCATCGCGGGCGACTGCCGCCGAGACGGCGATCTGGAACAGTTCGATTTCAATCTTGGCCAGCCGCTCGCTCTTTTCTTCCGAGATCGGCATGAGGATGGAGTCGGCCCCGACCTGGCTCTGGACGTCCTGGTGGATGCGCTTGTAAAGCGAGTCGCGGAGGACGGTAAATCCCCCGGCCAAGCTGCCAGCGACATCGACGCCGTCGCTACGTCCCTCGTGCTGATTGAACTCATCGGCCGCTGCGACGCGCCGCTTCACGAACTCTTCGGTCTCCATAATGGCTCCCTGCTGGCAAAATCGATGAGGAGTATCCGCAACTGAATTCTACCCCTCTATGATGGGACGGCAAGCAGTTTTTCTCCCAGCCGTCGGGTGGAAGGTGGCTTGCGGGGACGGAATACGAGAACTGGGTGAAATATCAGGGGGGCCGTTCGCCTTCACGGGTCGGCACGGGCGACACTCAGCCGAAGACCTTCAGAAATTTCCACAAGATCAGCAGCAACATGCCGATCAGATAGAGCCGCAGCACCAACAGGGCAACGGATACGGTGCGTGTCGTCTTGATGCGTGGCATGTGATTCACCTTGTGCTCGAATGTAGTAGGCACGCGCCGTGTGCCGTGATTGGCGGGCTACACTGCCGGCCGGACTCAAATCGAGGCCCGCGCCACCAGCCCTTTCATGATGTCCTTGTAATGGATTACCCCCAGCAAATGATCGCCCGCATTGACCACCGGGACCATGCGGTAATGATACTTCGCGAACAGCTCTTCCAAGTCCTCCCGCACATCGTCCGCCTCGGCGGCCACCACCGGCGCCACCATCAGGTCGCAGAGAAGGGCGTCGTCCTTGGCCAGCACCAACTCGCGCAGGTCGACCACGCCCAGCAACATCCGCTCCGGCTCGCCAACGACGTAGATATAGGAAATCATGTCGTGGTCGAAGGCCGAGCCGCGCAGCACCCGCATCGCCTCGCCGACAGTGGTCTGCTGCGGCATGGTCACGCAACTGGCGGACATCAACGCCGCGGCCGTCGCCTCGCGTTCGGACATGATGGCCTCGATCCGTCCGGCCTGCTCCTTGGGAAGCAGTTGCAGCAGTTCCATTTTGTTGGTGTGCGGTAGCACAGAGAGCAGTTCGGCCAGTTGTGGCACCGACATTTCCCCGAGGATCCCGCGGGCCCGCTCGCGGCGCAGATTGGCGATGATCTGCCGCTGCGCCCGGGGCTCGGCCTCCATCAGCGTTTCCGCCGCCTTCTCCGCATCGAGCGTGGAAAACACCGCCTGCTGCTCCTTGCCGGAAAGCTCCTCGAGGGCGTCGGCCAGGTCCTCGCTGGGCAACTCGTTGATCTGCGAGCGCGTGATGGATAGCGACACCGTGTCGCTGGCCACGGCGTCTTCCAGCGACAGCGGCTGCACGTACTTCCAAGAGATGAGGCGGTCTTTCAGGACCCGCAGGCCGCCAAGCCCCCATTTGCGCAAGAAGCCGTTGAAAGAAATATCGACGTGGACGATGACCATGCGTCCCTTGGATTCCAAGAGGTGGACGTCGTTGACCACTTCGGTGCGCCGGCCGTCCATGTCGAGGATCGTCTTGCCCATGAGGTGTTCGTTGAGCAGCATCCAGCCCGGCTGGTCGACAAAGGGCGGATAGCGATCGGCGCCGGCGGGCGGCTGCACGAAAATGGCGTCGGCGTCGATCTTCACCACGCGGTCCCAGGGGATCAGTTCCGTGGGCTGGCCCCAGCCGTGCTCGACATAGATCCCCACGGCCTCGGGATAGTGTTCCGTGAGGCGGACGACCAGGTCGGTCAGCTTGCCGAGGCGGTTGCGGATCTTCCCCGCACAGATCGGCCGCCCCAAGAGTTGCGAAAAATAGAGGAAGCTGAAGTCCTTGCCCAGCGGGCCGAACTCGTGTTTGACAAGGTTTTCCGGCGATGTGGTCATGAGCGGCACCTGCTTCCATCCTGCCCTGCGGTAACGGGCCCTTGCAACGGACCTACTAAGCTACTCCGAACCACTCGGGGAACAACACGGAGACGCCGAAGACCGTCGAGATGACGATGACGAAAACGACGATCCCCCAGTTGACGATGTTCTGCCAGCGCGTGTTGACGTAGTCGCCCATCAGCGGCTCGTCGTTCAACAACAGGATCAAGAAGGTCAGGGCCGCCGGCAACAGCGTCACCGCCACCACCTGCACGAAAATGGTGATTTTCTTCTGCACCTCGTTCTCGGTGAGCAGCACGACCATGCCCGCCGATGCCAGCGTGGCTAGGTAAACAACGTAGAACCAGGGGGCGTCCTTGACGCTCTTGTTGAGCGAGTGGGCCCAACCGCAGACCTCGCCCACGGCCCAAGAGGTGGAGAGCGAGATGCACAGGGCGCCGAGGAAGCCGGCATCGAACAGGCCGATGGCGAACAGGGCCTGGGCCCAATTGCCCACGCCCTTGGGCAGCAAGTCCGCCATCAGTTTGGTGGCGCCTTTGGCGTCTTCCACCGTGCTGACATCAATGGGCGAGTGCATACCGGCCACGGGAATTTTGGGATAATAGTACAGGGCCGCCGAGGTGGCGATGATGATGAAAATGGCCACCAATCCGGTGAGGAACGAACCGGCGAAGGTGTCGATCTTGCCAAACTTGATGTCGCGGACGTCCATCCCCTTGTCGACCACGGCGCTTTGCTGGAAGAAAATCTGCCAAGGGGTGATCGTGGTGCCAATGTTGGCCATGATGATCATGATCAAGGGGGCCGTGAAGCCGCCGGGAAACTCGGGGCGGTAGAAGCCGTGCAAGACCTTGCTCCAGCCCGGGGCCCAACCGGTCTGCATGGCCCACAGCGCGGCGGGGATGTAGACCATGTTGAACACGCAGAAGAACAGCGTGAGCTTCTCGAAGGTCCAATACTTGCCGGTCAGCACCACCCCCATGAGGATCGCCGTGACCACGAGGAAGGTGAGCCAAGGTGGCACGTGGAAGATCTCCATGGCGGCAATCATGCCGATATACTCAGTCACCAGCGTCAGCCAGTTGATCAGGGCCAGGTCGAAAATGGAGAACCACCCCCAAAACGAGCCGAAGGCATCGAAAATGGCCTCGGCGTGGCCGCGTTTGGTGACGGCCCCCAGGCGAACGGTCATCTCCTGGACGTAGTACGCCATGGGGATGAGGATGAAGAAGACCCAGAGCAAATCGAAGCCATATTGGGCCCCCGTCTGGGCGTAGGTCGAGATGCCGCCGGCATCATTGTCGGCCACCATGGTGATGATGCCCGGCCCCAGCAC
>CAYYBU010000245.1:0-5472 GCA_964469945.1 uncultured Planctomycetaceae bacterium | reverse complement strand
CACGGCTATGCCGCGGAGCCGGCGGCGGGCCAGTCGGGCGTGAAGCGGGAGTTTCTCCAGTGGCTGCAACAGCCCGAAGCGACTGCGGCGGAGACACCTCGCGAGCCCGGAGCGAAACACAAGGCGTTTCTCGGCTGGCTGCTCAGGGACTCGAACCGCCCCCGCGAATAGCACTGCGGGACGAGCCAGCCGTGGCATCCGGCGCGTCAAGGGAGCGCGGTTGCGGCGCCTACTCTTCCTTGTGCTCGATCAGCGGCCAGTAGGTCTTGAACTCGAAGTCGGGACTGTTGTCGCCGTCGTGACAGGTGAAACAGTTCTGCCTGCCCGAGCGCGGGTCGGAGGCTTCCGCCTGCGTGATGCGCATGGCCTTTTGCAGCTTCTTCTGCAAGGCGACGTTGTGCCCGTTCTCGGCGGCCACGTGGAATTCGCCCGGCCCGTGGCAGTCTTCGCAGCCGACGTTCTTCAGGTGCGGCGTCTTTTCGGCACTTTCATAGCCGCTCTGATAGGGGAAGAACCGCCCCGGGTCCCAACCGACGACGTGGCAACTGATGCACTCCGGATCGTAGTTCCGCGGCGGATTCAAGTTGGCCAAGGTGGCATAGGCCTCGGCATGGCCGCTTTTCGCCCAAATCTTGTACGGCTTGTCGTGGCAGGCGGCACAGGCCTTCGAGCCGACGAAGCGGCCGAGAACGGCCAGTTGCGGATGCGGCACGGCGTGGATCCCCAGTCCCCTGAAGCCGCCCTGCGCGAATTGGTCCTTGAGTTGGCCCTGGTAGGCCCGCATCAGTTGCCGCATCGCCGTCGAGGCGGCAAACCGCGAGTCCAAGGGGACGCGCTGGTAGCGGACCGGATGCTCGCGGTCGGCGAACAACCCCAGCACGATGGCATTCATGCCCTTCTCGCCGACCTGGATCAAGCGGGTCTTGCCGCCGTTGAGACGCACGGCCTCCGGCGGCGGTTCGGCGGGGCCGCCCGCGGTGACCACCACGTCGAACTGCGGAAACTGCTTCGCCAAGGCGGTCGATTCCTCGAGCGTGGCATTGGCCAGCAGGATCAGGTAGTCGGCCTTTTGCTTCATTTCCGGCACCACCTTCTGCAAGGCCGCGGCCGGATCGGACACGATGACCTGGGCGTTGCGGATCTGCTTCTGCTCGGCGGCGCCCAGCACGCCGGTAATGCCGATCTTCTTTCCGGCGGCGGCGACGATCCGATAAGGCGAGATGGTGTCGGGCGCCAGCAGGCCGACGTTGGCGGAGACGAACGGGCCGGCCTGGCCATTGACGTCGGCCACCTGGGACAAGACAAAGGGGGCCGGCAATTGCAGGTCCGTGGGACCCAAGCTGATGCCGTCGTAACCCATCTGCCGCATGGCATCGACGGCGATCTGGAATTTCAACTCCGTCTGGGGACCGAACCCTTTGATGATGTCGCCCACGTCGAGCGCCAGCACCGGCCAGCCCTGCTTGCCCGGCGCCGCGGCGCGGACATCGGGAACCGTGTGGCCGGAACGATTCCACTGCGGGTCCCAGCCCTGCGTGCGCAGCGTCTGAAAGAGCGTCGAGCGGCGGCTCATGCCACCCTTCATGCGATCCAAACCGGCGCAGCCGCACGGCTCCAGGTAGCCGTCTTGCCGGCCGGTGATCAGCAGTGCCAGTTCGGGCTTGGGCCAATCGACGAAAATCGGCTTGTTCTCCGCGATCGGATCGAATGGCAGCGTGCTCTTGTTGCTCGGATGCGGCCGGCCCGGCTTGCCCTGGACCACGGCCGGCCGGCCCGGATCGTCCAGGGGATGAATCACCAACTCGGAACCCTGCCGCGGCGGCGTCTGCGCGTCCTTGGACGCCTCGGGGGGAATCGGCGTCAGCGTCGGGTCGGCTCCGCGAATCGGCTTCAGTTCCGCGCCGTCGTTGGGCACCGACTTGGGCTCGCCCGCGGCGCCGCCGGCGGACTTCCCCCCCGTCCCCGGCGTGGTGGCCGGCATGGACTCGATCTGTGCCTGCCCCGGCCCCTCGCCGGGCACATCGTTTCCCGACCGTAGCGGGTTGGCCGGCGCCGAGGCGTCGGCGGCGGACGACGACTTGTGCAGCGTGGCGTTGGACGCCGGCGGCGGCGCGACGGCGGCGGTTCCGCCCGAGGGCACCACGGTCTGCTGGTCCGCCGGACCTCGGTCCGCCGGACGCTGGTCCGCCGGATGCTGGTCCGCGGGACTGAGCGGCCCCAGCAGCGAGGCCGCGGCAGACGGCCGGGCGTGCTCCCGCGACAGCTTGTCTTCTGCGGCGACCGGCGTCCGCTCGGGCCGCCGGGCCGGCTCCGCAGTCTTGCTGATTGGCTTGTCCGGCTGGCTGACTGGGGCCGGCGCCCCCTCGACGAGTTGCTTTTCCGCCGCCGGCTGTTTCGGTTCCGATGAAGAACAACCGGCCGCCAACAACAGCACCAGGCTGGCAAGGGCAAATCCGCGGGGCACAATGGTAGACATGGCAATCCGTGCGTGGTTCAAGGTTCATTCCTCCTCAATGAGGAATCGCACTAAAATGCGTAACCGGGGCATTCGGGGATGGTTCGTCTCCAGCACGATTTGGCCTAACTTGCCCTGATCCGATCCCCAATGATTGGCGGGGCGGCTCCCCTTGGGAATCTGAACTGTCAGCGGGGTCTGCGTCGCCGCCCCCTCACTGCCCAGCGAAGTCGTTTCTCCCACGGTCACTTTCAGCACGTCGGGAACTATCTCGAGCGGCTTGAACTTCAACTCCTTGCAATGCGGGCCGCGGCCGATCAGGATCAGCCGCCGCTGGGCCCCGCTTTGACTGTTGACGATGCCGAAGCTCAGCACGCCCAACTCGGCGTTCCAGCCGTCGCCGGCGACGCTGATGTCGCTCCCCACCGTCCCTTTGACCGCCACCGACATCGCCGGCTCGGACTCCAGATTCGTTCGCAAGAGGATTGTCTGTTGAAACGCCCCTTGAGGCAACCCCGGTTTGACGTCGAGCTTCAGCAAGATCCCGCTGCGGACCTCGCCGCGCGGCGGCAAATCGGCCTTCGCCAGCGGTTCCAGATGCACTTCGAAGAACTTGGCCAACTCCGGGTCGGAAAGTTTGTAATCGAGGACTTCCAGTTTTTTCGGCTGGCTGCACAGCAGGCGGACCTGGCCGCTGGCCGGTTCGTCGCCCGGGATGTCGCTCAAGAGCAATTCGGCCGGATCGGCCCAGGCGGCGACCACCACCTGGCCGACGACCGTCAGCGTGACCTCCGGCCGCGCGGGGTCGTTGGTGAGGATGGTGGCCGTCTGGCGATACTCGCCGGTCACTTCGTGGGCCTTCCAATGCAGGGTGACCGTGGTCGATTGGCCGGGGGGGAGCTCGCCGCGCTGGATCTCGCTCACCGTGCAGCGGCAGGAAGTGTGTCCCTTGGTGAGCACCAGCGGCGAGCGGCCGGAATTGGTGAAGCGAAAGGCGTGGCTCAACTCGCCGGCGGCGTCCATGTTGCCGAACTCGTACTGTTCGCGATCCACGCTGACCCGCGGCGCCATTTCGTCGGCCGCCGCGACCTTGGGGGCCCGCGGATCGTGCCCGGTCTCCAGCGGCGCGCCGTCCCAGGGCGCCAGGTGTATCCGCCACAGGGCCGTGCCCGCGCCCAGCGCCGCGCCAATAAGAATTGCGAAAAAAATCGGCGGCCACAGTTTCATAACTGTCAGTTTATCGCAATCGCGGATCGCGTGCCACTCTGGTGTAGTGTCTCGGAATTACGGTGTTGTATCTTGGGGAGGTTGGGCAATTCGCGTGCCACTGCTGGCTTGTCCAGCAGTGTCGAACCACTGCCAGGCACAGCACTGCTGGACAAGCCAGCAGTGGCACCCACCAGAATCATAAATCACCGTTTGTGTGAGACGCACGCTAAATGGAATTGCGTGATTCCATGTGTTGGGAACGCCCTCCGTGGCGTTCCGGGCATACCGGCAAACCGGAACGCCACGGAGGGCGTTCCCTACAGCCATTTCTCCAGGAATCGCACAACTCTATTTAGCTTGCAGTTGCTGGCGGAGTGCCGCAGGAAGCCGCTTTTCCGCATGTGGCATCAAGGCATCCAAGTCCAGCGCGATGCGGGCTTCGCGCCGCAGCCCGGCCTGCTCGCCGGCCACCCCGCAGGCCAAGGCCAGCTTCGCGTGGCATAAGGCTGAGTTGGGATAGCACTCCACCGCGCCGCGATAGGCAGCCAGCGCCTGCATTGAGAATTTGGCCTGGTGCGTGCGGGCAAAAACCTCCCGATAACGATCGCCCGCCGTTTCCCAGTTTGCCGCCCAGTGCGGCGCCCGCTCGAGGGCGTTTCTCGTACACAGCGCGAATCGCTCCAGCGCGGCTTCGCTGGGCCGCCGCTGCCAGCCCTCGAACGTCAGGGCCGCCAACTGCCGCCACGGTTCGGCCGCCAGCGGGTCGGCGGCGGCGGCGCGGACCAGTTCCTCTTCGGCCTCGCCGCGGTGGTTTTGAAACACCAGGGCTTCGGCCGCCTGCAAATGCGCCCGGCAACGGAGCACCGGGCTGTAGCCGCTCAGGTAACATCCGGCCGCCAGCGCCAGGGCCGCAGCCAGCAGGGCCCCCGTGGCGGCGCGCGGCAGCCGACGCGGCGTGTCGCCGCGGAGCCCCAGCGCCATCAGCAGCCACAACGTGCCGGCCACCGCCGGCTGACCGATGCCGCCGGCCGCCAACAGATTCACCAGCATCACGGCCACGCCGACCGCCGGCAGCACGCTGGGCAAGCGACCGTGCTGGATCCATCCGTAACCGAGGAAGATGGCCGCGGCGGCGGCCGGCAGACCCACCAACGTGGCGGTCAGTCCCGGCGGCGCGGCGCTGAGTTGTCCCAGGGGCACGGCCAGCAGGAAGCCCAGCAGGCCGCCGGCGATGACATGCGCCGTGGCGTCGCCGCCAGCGGGAACCACGGGGGGGAATTGGCGTCGGCGGGTGAAATAAAAAAAACTCCCCAGCACGGCCATGAGGGCCAACAGCGTGGGCGTTCCCGCGGTGGCCCACACTTCCAAAAGGAAGTCGTGCGGGTCGGCCACTTCTTCGCTGGCTTGGGGCAGTTTGTACTGCGTGTAGACGGCCTGGAAATTGCCCGGCCCACAACCGCCCAGCGGATGCGCGGCGATCATCGGCCAGGTTGCCCGCCAATACTCGATGCGCACGCCGAAGGATTTGACCGCCTTGGCCAGCAGTGCGGCAGGCGAGCCGCCCAGGGCCAGCGCGGCGCCAAGCAGCAGGACTGCCGCCAAGGCGATGCCCAGGGATAGTTTCCATCCCCGCCGCAGCTTTCCCCGGCCCCAGATCCATGCCAACATTGCCAGACCGAAAGCGACGGCAACAAAACTGCTGCGGCTCTTGGTCAACGCGAGACACGCAGCCAGCGGCGCCGCCACGGCAAGCCAGCGATAGCTCCGGGTGCCACTGCTGGCACCCAAGCCGACAAAGAAGGACCTGC
>CAYYBU010000244.1:0-5475 GCA_964469945.1 uncultured Planctomycetaceae bacterium | reverse complement strand
GGCCGCCCGGCAGCGTCAGGAGAGCCGCGGCGCACACGTCCGCACCGACTTCCCGGACATGGACGACGAGCACTGGAAACGGCACATCACCTTCCAGCGGGAAGGCGAAGGCGTGTAGGTTCTCACCACGGCGCCGCGTGGGCCGCCGACTTGCGCACCCGCGCCGGCCGTTTGCGTCCGAACACTCCGCTGCGCTCCTCTTCGGGCCGCAGGCCATAGTTGACCAGTTCCAACACGCTGCGGCGCGTCAACTGGCCGCTCTTGTCCGTCTCCTTCGAGGTCTGATAGACGATGCCGCCGGGTACCTCGGACGATGTCATGGCCAGTGTGGTCACGGCGCCGCCGGCGTGCTTCTGCACGCTCTTCACGCAGGCGACGTTTTTGACCTCCCCCAGGACCTTCCACGGCATATCGACGGCCACCACCTCGAGCGTGGCCTCGCCCAACACGTTTTTGCCATCGGCGTCGGTGGTGACGCTCTCCCGCTTGAGGATGTACGGCGCCATCGTGTCGGAGAAATAAACCGTGACCAGCGTCTTGTTGTTGCCCGCGGAAAGTTCCAACTGCTGGACTCGGCAGGGGATCTCGCGAGATTCGATCGTGACCTGGCCACTGCGGGGCGGCCTGATTTTTAGGTTGGGATTGAGCAGTTCGCCGTGAAAGCCCTGTTTGATGCGCTGCGGCTGGGCGTCGAACTGTTTGCCCGCCACCTCCATGCCGACCTCGACCTCCAGCGTGATGCCGTCGTCTTCGCTCTGCTGCAGGGTCGTTTTCGTCTCGGTCAGATTGGTACCCGTCACGGCGCCGTGGTCGTCGAACGTTTCCGTGACGACGCGGACCAGTTTCCATGCCCCGGGCTGAAAGCGGCCCCAGGCGTGGTGCTTGGCCGAGAGGCCGGCATCGTCCGCCAGGGCGCCGTCGGCGCCCAGCGCCACGGCCAACAGGCAGATCAGGATGCAGCCCAACAGCGGTCGCACAGGCGAAAGTCTCCTGCGAGGATGGGGCCGCGGGGAGAACCGTCCCCGAGCGCCTCGTATCAAACCAATGTAGCTCAAGACCAGCGCCGAGCGGTTCTCAAGGGGCCGCCCGCAACGATTGTTCCGAAAGTTCCTACCCGGCCAAAAATCATTATACCGTCGCGACGGCCCAGTTTTCTAGTAGCCTTCCCCCACTTCCAGTGACTCAATGGCCGCCACCAACTGCAAGTCCTGACGCGGCAACACACTGCGGAGATCCAACCGCAACTGATCCGACTCCTGCCGGCCGATCACCGAAGGCATGCCCATGCGTAACGCCCGGGCCAACCTCTCGACGCTGCCGGTGGCCGGCCGGACGGCAATGCACCAGGTGGGCAACTGCCGGTCCGGAACCGCATATCCCTCAATATACGTGACATCGGCCACGACTTCCGCTTCTCGCACCACCGCTGCGGCGGCAATCTGCGGCGCCAACCGCTCGGCACGATTCTTTAGGTTCTCTGCGGAGGTGGTCAGCAGATGCAAAATGGGGATCGCCAGCCGCGCTTTTTCCAGATCGCGGTAGAGTCGCAAGGTGGCCGCCAAGGCGGCGCTGGTCAATTTGCCGGCCTGCAAGGCGCGGCCCAGGGGATGCCGCTCCAGCGCGTCGATCAAGTTTCTCTGCCCGGCGACGATGCCACATTGCGGCCCGCCCAACAGCTTGTCGCCGGCTAGCAGCACCAGATCGGCGCCGGCTTGGAGGCTCCGCCGGGCGATCGCTTCGGTTTTGATTCCCAGCGCGGCCAAGTCCACCAGCGTGCCCGCGCCAAGGTCGTGAATCATCGGCACGTTGTGACGCCGGCCCAGTGCGACCAACTCTTCCAAGCTGGCGTTACTCGCCGAACCGACCACGGCGAAGTTGCTCACATGCACCGCCAGCAGCGCGGCGGTCTGCGGACCGATGGCGCGGGCGTAATCATCAACGCTTGTCTTATTCGTCGTGCCCACCTCGCGCAGCACGGCGCCGCTGGCCGCGATGGCTTCGGGCAGACGATAACTGTCGGTCTCGATCGACTGGCTGCGGGCGACGACAACTTCGCGGACTTTGGCCTGCGGACCCGCCAGGGCCGCCAAAGTCAACATGGCCGCGCCGGCATGATGATTGACCGCCAAGGCCGCTTCGGCGCCGGTCAATTCCCGCAGCAGGCTCTCCAGGGCCGGATCTCGCCGCGACCGCTGGCCGCTGGCCAGGTCCAATTCCAGATTAGTATAATCGCGGGCCACAGCCGCTAGTTCGTCGATAGCATCCTCGGCCAGCGGTGCTTCGCCCAGACGTGGGTCCAGCAGCACGCCGCTGGCGTTGACCAACGGTCGTAGCGTGGCCCCCTGGGTTTCCAAGACCCGCCGCGCGATCCGCTCGGCCAGGTCGGCCAGATGCGGAATGGTCCGCTCCGAGGCGGCCGTTTGTACCTCTTGCCGCATTTCATCGAGCGCTTTGCCGATAGTCGCTACCAGCGTGTTGCGGCTGATCCGGTCGACCAGCCGCTTCAACGGCGGGCTTTCCAGCAACTCATTGACCGAAGGGATATTGCGTAGTGGATTGGCCGGCACGAGATAACTCGCAAGGGTAGGACGGCGGGGGGGCTGATGCTCTGTCAGACGTCGAGGGGATTATCGGCCCGCGGAGAATCGCTGTCAAGCAGACGCGTCAGGCTTCCAGGAGAACTGCAAAGTCGGGGTCCGGTCCATTTTTCGGCTCAACCGCTTTGTTTTTCGAGGAAAGCCTTGTCCGAAAACATGGCCTGACCTCTTTGCGTCGGACTTTGCAGTCGCAACCTGTTGAAGCGTTGGACGTCAGAATCCGAGGGCTGACAACTGATAGCCGAAAGCTGACAGCTACTTCGAGCAGGCCGGGGCAATGCCGGCTTGCTGCGCGGTGGGGAACTTGTCGGCCTCGGCCTGCTTCCGCAGGGCTTCGTCCTGGGTGTCGCTGCCGGAGAAAATGCCCAGCGGATCCAGCGGCCGGTGGCCGCCCGTGACACTGCTGCACCCGCACGTGGGCAGCGCGGCGGTGACGCTTAGTACGGCCGCCCAAAGCAACCGGCGATGGCCAAGACGTTTTAGATTGTAGGTTGCCATGCTGGTCAAATGTCCTTGTGGTGCAGGTGTCCCGCCTGCATCTAAATAGCGTTGCGTGATTCAAGGAGGAATGGCTGTAGGGAACGCCCTCCGTGGCGTTCCGTCTCACCAATACGCCCGGAACGCCACGGAGGGCGTTCCCTACACGGTTCGCTTGCAAACCTCCTGGAATCGTGCAACTCTATTTAGGGTAGCCGCTCGCGTATACGCCACAACCGTTGTGGCTGCTCGGGCTGCTACGGCTGGACGCGCTTCTGAGTCATCCATTCGCTCGTGGTGAGAGGCTTTTGCGTGGGCGGCTGTTTGCGGAGCCAAGAGCCCACCGCGGACGACGGTTCCTCGGGATTGGTCGACACCGGCTTCGGGGCAACATGGCTGCCCAGGTCGAACTGGCTCGGCGGCGGCGACTTGGACGTTGTTTTCGGAATCACTGCATTGCCTACCCTGCTGATCGCTCCCTTGGTGGCCCTGCCGACCCTTGAAAGTAGCGATGGTTGCTTCGTGGCCGCCGGCGCGGACGGATTCTTCAACTTCGTGTCCTCGCTGCTGGAGGCAAACGGATTGAGCGACCACGCCTCCGCCAGAATGGCGGGACCGGCAACTAACGTAATCACGACAAGGCCAGCCGGGAGCAGCCGTGCAATTTTCATGGCCAGAACCTCGAAAATGGGACGAGAGTCGAACCAGTGTGACGAGACAACGCGCGGGCCCAGGGGCCTGGGACAAGATCGGGTGCGGAGTGTCGCAGAAACGGCCGCCCGTGTCCAGGGCAATTTCGCTGAGACCGTGCTTGAAAACGGCCATCAGCTTTCCGCAATCATTCGTTCGCGTTTAGCCCAATTTGACTTCGTTGCGTAGAAACGGTAGAGTTCAGTTAGATTCTGCGTCGACCAGATGAACCACTGGGCCAATCGAAGCGTGCGGCGGCCCGAGCGCGGCGAGATAACAAGCCAACCTCATGCGACTGTGCAACAGCATCACCGCGAAAGTCTTCGTATGGCTGGCCGCCATACTGGTGCCCGCGGAAACTCTGCCCATGATGGCTTGCCGTTGCGGGAGCCATTCCTATTGTGGTGGCACGGCGGTATCCGCTGCACAGCACCGGAACTGCGGCTGTTGCTGCGGTAGGAAGGGACCATGTTGCTGCTGCAAAGGCCGGCTGGGCGCGCACGGCCCATGCAAGTGTCTGGCGAACAAGTCGCCCCCCGCGCCCGATCCGTTGCCTGTCAATTCGCGGACGGACAACACGAAGTCGCTATCGACGCCTGCGTTGGGCGGACTGGCGAGCGTTGCGGTTCTGATCCCGCCGAATACCTCCGTCTGCGCTGATCGGCTCCCGACGCTGTTTGGCTCAAGCGCGCCTGAGCGTTTGAGCGTTCTCTGCCGGCTCGTCGTCTAACGGGCCTTCTTCTGTAGGGCATTGCGCGCGGATTTTGGCTGCGATGTGCAGCATCTCCACGCTGCCATTCTCTCGCCGTCCGCGCCCACAGCTTGGTGGATTCGGTCAGCGTCTCTTGCAGGTTTTCCATGACTGATGGAAAGGTGTTTTATGAGTGATATTCCCCCCATTGTTTCCACGGCTACCGAGGTTGCCGCGGCCGGCGCTGCCGGTCCCGTTCCGACCAATACAGTCATTGCCTCAGAGGAACAGGCGGGCCAAGGGGCCGACTACGACTTTGGCGAGGCGCCTGCGCCGCCGGAGACGCCGTTGACGCGGCGGCAGAAATTCCGCTTGGTGGGCCTGGTGATCCTCAAACGGGTGCGATTCATCGCCGTCCTGGCGGCCGTAGGGGTGTTCATCGGCTACTGGGACACCGTGATGAATTATTGGGAGAAGTGGACCCAACCCCGAAGCGTGGCTTCTCACGAACTTGAACCGGGGCACGAATTCTACTGCCCGATGGACCCGCAGGTCGTCCGTTCGAGCTACGAGCCCAATGGCGACGTGCCGAAATGCCCCATCTGCGGTATGCCGCTGTCGGAGCGTAAGAAAGGGGAAAAGACCAAACTTCCGGTGGGTATCACGGCGCGAGTGCAACTCTCACCGGAGCGAATTCAACTGGCCGGCGTCCAGACCGCGGCGGTCGAGTATCGCACGGTGGCCCGTGAGACCAAGACGGTCGGGTACGTCACCTTCGACGAGAGCCGGCTGTCGCGGATCGTCAGCCGCGTGGAGGGCTACGTGGAAAAACTCTACGTGGACGAGACCTTCACGGTGGTCCACAAGGGAGACCCGTTGGCGGAGATCTACAGTCCGGAACTTTACAGTACGGCCCGAGAGCTTGTTTTGGCGAGCCGGGCCGGAGGCGTGGTCGATCTGGCGGCCGCGGCCCGGACGAAGCTGCTGCTCTTGGGCGTCAGCGGGCAGGAGATCGCCGGC
>CAYYBU010000243.1:0-5476 GCA_964469945.1 uncultured Planctomycetaceae bacterium | reverse complement strand
GTCCGGCGAGTTCGACATCCTGCTGGTGGATCCCATGATCCCGGGCACGGGCGGCCTGGAAATCCTGCGGCAAGTCCGCGCCGCGGGGGTCGCCACGGAAGTCATCATCATCACCGGTCACGGCACCGTGGAGGCGGCCGTGGAGGCCATGAAACAGGGGGCCCACGATTTTCTCGGCAAGCCCTTCACTCCCGCCCAATTGCGCATGGTGGTGCAAAAGGCCTGGGAACATTCCTCGCTGGTGCGGGAAAACGTCGTCTTGCGGCAGGAACTGGAAGTGCGGCAGGGCTTCGAGGGAATCATCAGTCAGAGCCGGCCCATGGAGCGGGTGTTCGGGCTGGCGCGGCGCGTGGCCCCCACCGACGGCACCGTGCTGATCACCGGTGAAAGCGGCACCGGCAAGGAGGTGTTCGTGCGGGCCATCCATCGCCTCAGTCGCCGCAACGTGCATCCCTTGATGGCTTGCGACTGCAGCGCGCTGGCGCCCACGCTGCTGGAAAGCGAGTTGTTCGGCCACGTCAAAGGCAGCTTCAGCGGCGCCATCGCCACCAAGCAGGGGCTCTTCGAGGCGGCCCACAAGGGCACCCTCTTTCTCGACGAAATCGCCAATCTGAGCATGGAGACGCAGGGCAAGTTGCTCCGCGTCCTGGAGACCAAACAGGTCAAAAAAGTGGGCGACACGGCGGAACACGAGATCGACATCCGCCTCATCTCGGCCACCAACCGCGATCTGAGCGAAATGGTCCGCGAAGGCGAATTCCGCGAGGACCTCTATTATCGGCTCAACGTGGTGCCGTTGTTCTTGCCTCCGTTGCGCGAGCGGCCGGGCGACGTGCCCGTGCTGGCCAACGTGTTTTTGGAGCGCTTTTGCAAGAAGAACCAGGTGGCCGCCAAGGGCTTCAGCGCCGACGCGATGTTTCTCATGGAGAGTTATCACTGGCCGGGAAACGTGCGCGAATTGCGCAATATCGTGGAGCGCTTGGCGATTCTTTGCGAGCAGGACCGCATCGAGCCGCACGATCTGCCGGCGGAGATCCGCCAGGCTCCCGTCCGTCCGGTGGCTACGCAACTGCCGACCACCTGGGACGAGTTCAAGAAGCTCAAGCACCAGATCCGCGATGCGGCCGTGCAGCAATTGGAGCGGCGTTTTCTTACCGAGGCCCTTCAGCGTTGCGACGGCAACGTGAGCCGGGCCGCCGAGGAAATCGGCATTCAGCGCACGAATCTGCACGCCCTGATGCGCAAGTACGGCCTGGGGTCGGAAGGGTAGTTAGGAGAGAGAAGTCAGGAGTGAGGGTGCCACTGGCTTCGCCAGTGCTTTCTTGTAACTACCGAAATCGACGATGATCGCGTCATTGTAGGGAACGCCCTCCGTGGCGTTCCGTGCCCCGTAAAAAGGGCCGTTCTCGCACGTCACGGAACGCCGCGGAGGGCGTTCCCTACAGAACAAAGTCGGCAGATCCGATACTCCTAACTCCTGACTCCTCTTCTTTGAACGCCGCCCACATACAGTGTATGCCCCCCTCATACACAAAGCGTCCCTGCACGGGCGTCTGCTGAGGCAATCCGCACGCCGACACGAAGGCGACTCGCGCTGCCAAAGGTGAAAATTGCCTTTTTGTCCGCGATTTCGGCCGGTTTTCAGGATGGTTGGCCTGCGCGGACGTTTTTGGCACACTTCTTGCATCCGCAGCCAAACGAGGCGAACGTACCCAACCCTGCCCGCCAAGAAAGAGATCGAAGTCATGTCGCAAGATCCGAAACTGCTGGTCGTGGATGACGAGGAAGTGATCTGCGAAGGATGCCGCCGCATCTTCTCCAAGCAAGGCTTTGCGGTGGAGAAGTGCAGCGACGCCTGCCAGGGCTTGAGCCTGGCGACCCAGAATGATTACAGCGCGATCTTGCTCGACATCAAGATGCCCAACATGGACGGCATCGAGTTCCTCGAAGCGCTGCGGAAAGAGAAGCCCGGCGTGCCGGTGGTCCTCATGACCGGCTATCCGAGCATTCCCAACGCCGCGCGGGCGATTCGCTTGGGGGCGTCCGACTACGTCACCAAGCCCTTCACGCCGGAAGAGATTTCCCAGGCCGTGCATCGCCTGTTGCAGCAAGAAGGGGCCGCGGCCACGACTTCACCGGGCGCCGACGCCTGGACCGCCACCGCCGAGGCGACCGGTTTCTGGCATGGTTCCTGGTATCAACCGGGCACCGACGGCGCCGTGCGCGTCGGCGCGCTGTTGGCCCGGCCGGGCGGTGCGGCGCTCGAGTCCGTCACCCTGCCGCGGATCGGCGAGGTGGTCTATCAGGGCTTGCCCTTGGCGGCTGCCACGGTGGCCGGCAAGCCGCCGCGGATCGTGCCGGCGCCGGTTTCCGGCGTGGTGATCGCCGTCAATGAAGCACTCGATCACGATCCGTCGCTGCTGTTGACCGAGCCGTGCGGCCGCGGCTGGATCGCCTGCATCAGCCCCACGCGGCTGGAGGAAGAGGCCAAGCATTGCCAGGCCCGGCCGGTCATCCTGGTCAGTCCGGCCGGTCCCGCGGCCACGGTTTGTGCGGCAAAGCTGGCCGCCTTGGGCTGCCAGGTCCGCACGGTGGCCGGTTGGACCGAGTTGGCGCCGCTGCTGCAAAAAACGCCGCACGCGGTGCTGGTGGTCGATGGGCCCGCGCTCGGCAGTGATGGTCCGGAGCTGATCGGGCAGATCAATACCACGGCCCCGGCGGCGAAGATCATCGTGGCCGCCCTCTCCGACGGCGCCCTGGAGGCCGCCTATCGCATCCGCCGCATCTTCTACTATGCCGTCGAACCGTTCGCCGACAACGAGATGGCGGAAATCCTCGAAGGGGCCTTTCAACCGCCCGTCCCGGCCGGCGCCGGCGAGCGCCGCAAGGAAGTGGCCCAGGTACTGAACGGCATCTCGATTACCAATTCCAATCGCACCCGCGTGCGGCTGATGGTGACGCCGGGGCTGCTGCGCCGCGAGGAAGGACTGGGCCGGCTGCTCCGCCACAAGCTCATGCAGCGGTTGTTCCCCATTGAAAGTTCGCCCGACGAGACGGCGATCACGCCCATGAACCTGCTGGGCGCCGCCAGTTCGTGCGACCGGATCCTGGTGCTGCTGGTCCAGGATGCGGGGCGACTGCCCGGCAGCCTCGTCCGCGACACCAAGAGCGAGTTCGTCTCGCTCTCCGGCGCAGGCGCCGACAAAGTGACCACGCTGGTCGTGCAGCCCAGCGCGGCCGCGGATGCCCCGCTGGCCCTGGATCCGCTGACCCTCGACGCCTTGGCCGAGCACGTGGTGCGCGAAATGGCAAGTTGCTGACTTTGTAAGGTGGGTCGAGCGAAGCGAGCCTCACCACGATCCACGAAAAAGCAATGGGGCTCGTCCCGCTCGACTCCCGCCCTGTTAGCACCCGCCGCAATGCGACAAATCCCACCTATGAAAACACCAACTGCGATGGATGCGGGCGACGTGGAAGCGATCGCGCACGCCGACGTGCAAAATTGCTATCAGTGCGGAAAATGTTCGGCCGGCTGCCCCATGGCCCAGCACATGGACCTGTTGCCCAACCGGGTGATTCGCCTGGTGCAGATGGGGCAGGTCGAAAAGGCCATGCGCTCCACGGCGATCTGGCAGTGCGTCTCCTGCATGACCTGCTCGACGCGCTGTCCGAAGTCGGTCGATTGCGCGGGCGTGATGGACGCCCTGCGGCAGCTCTCCTTCACGCACGACACGGTCGCCGATTCGCAACGCCGCACGGTGATCTTCCAACAGGCCTTCCTGGACAACATCCGCCGCAACGGCCGGTTGCGGGAACTGGAACTGGTCGGGATGTTCAAAACCAAGGCGTTTCTCCACGACCACAGCATTTCCCTGTTGTGGAAGGACGCATTGCTGGCGCCGCAGTTGATGGCGCGGAGCAAACTGCACCTGCGCGGCCAGCGCGTCGAGGACCGCGGCATCGTGCAACGCATCTTCCAACGTTGCACGGGATGAGGTAAACACCAGTGGAAATCGGCTATTATCCGGGCTGTGCCTTGCACGGCTCTTCCAACGACTACGAAACGTCGGTCCGCGCATGCCTGACGGCCTTGAGCGTCGGCCTGCGCGAGTTGGACGACTGGATCTGTTGCGGCGCCACGGCCGCCCACAGCTTGAATCACAAGCTGGCCGTCGCGCTGCCGGCGCGCAATCTCGGCCTGGCGCAGCGCGACGGCATGACGGAGGTCCTGGCCCCCTGCCCGATGTGCTCGATGGAGTTGCTCAAGGCCAACGCGGCCTTGGCGCGCAGCGAGGAGCTGCGCAAGGAGATCGCCGAGATCGTCGAACTCGATGTGCAGCCCAGCACGCGGGTGCTGAACTTGATCCAGGTCCTGCAGAAGGTCGGCGCCGAGCGGATCGCGCAATTGGCGGTCAACCCCCTGACGGATTTCCGCCCGGCCTGCTATTACGGTTGCCTGCTCACTCGTCCGCCGGAGACCTTGCGATTCGACGACTGCGAGCAGCCCAGCTCCATGGAATCGTTGCTGACGGCCCTGGGCGCACAGCCGGTGGCGTGGAACTATCGCACCGAATGCTGCGGGGCGGGCATGACCATGGCCAACGAGGAGACCGTGCTGGATCTCTCCCACAAGATCCTCGGCAACGCGGCCGCCCACGGGGCCAACTGCATCGTCGTCGCCTGCCCGATGTGCCATGTCAATCTTGACATGAAGCAGGCCGACATCGAACGCCGCCACGGCGTTCGCCACGACATGGTGGTGTATTATCTTTCCGACCTGGTCGGCCTGGCGCTGGGCATCGACGCCCGGCGGTTGGGCATCGACCGGCATTTCGTGGTGAAACGGTAAATGTATCCGGCACACTCCGTGTGCCGTTGGCTGCCGGCACACGGAGTGTGCCGGATACAAAGGAATAAGCTGGACAGTCATGGCGAGAATCGGCGTCTTCATCTGCTGGTGCGGCGAGAACATCGCCCGCAACGTCGACGTGGAACGGCTGGCGGTCGAGGTGGCCAACCTGCCGGGCGTGCGCTGCGCGCTGGCCTACAAGTACATGTGTTCCGACCCCGGGCAATCGCTGATCCGGCAGAAGATCGCCGCCGAACACCTCACCGGCGTGGTGATCGCCTCGTGCTCGCCGCACATGCACTTGAAGACCTTCCGCAAGACGGCCGAAAAGGAAGGGCTCAATCCCTACCTGGTCGAGATGGCCAACATCCGCGAGCATTGCTCCTGGGTCCATCACGACCGCCAACAGGCGACCGCCAAGGCCCTGGACCTGATCCGCATGGCGGTGGCCAAGGTGCGCTGCGACCATGCGCTGGCGCCGATCTACGTACCGGTGACGCGGCGGGCGCTGGTCATCGGCGGCGGCGTGGCCGGCATCCAGGCGGCCCTGGACATCGCCGAGGCCGGTTACCAGGTGGCCCTGGTCGAGCGCGAACCGTCGATCGGCGGCAAGATGGCCGGCCTCTC
>CAYYBU010000242.1:842-5478 GCA_964469945.1 uncultured Planctomycetaceae bacterium | reverse complement strand
ACGGGTGGCGGCCTGGGTGTCGATATTGTCGACGCCGACGCCGGCGCGGGCAATCGCCCGCAGACGCTGGTTGCCGGCCAGGCATTCGGCGGTGATTTTCACGCCGCTGCGGCAGATGGCCCCGTCGGCCTCCAGCAGGGCTTTTCGCAGGTCGTCCCCCTTCAGTCCGGTGCGAACGACCACGTCGATATTTCCCGCCGCCTTCAGCAAGTCCAGGCCGTCTTGGGACAAGTCGTCTAATACGAGGATAGTTGCCATGATTTTGCTCGACTCTTGGGGAAAGGGGGTGTTTCTAGGAACCGCGGACGGCCAACACTTCACTGGCGGCAGCAACGCCCACTCCTAGCTTAATCATTTGGCCCATTTCGGCAAGTACCAGTTCCACGGCCGCCAGGGCGGAAAGCACATCCAACTCGTCGAGCTGCCCGAAATGGGCGATGCGGAAGATCTTGCCTTTGAGCGGCCCCTGGCCGCCGGCCAGCTTGACGCCGAAGCGCTGTTGGAGCCGCTCCAGGAACCGTTTGCCATCGAGCCCCGCGGGGAAATACACGGCAGTTACTCCCGCGGCAGGCCGCCGGGCCACCAGTTTCAGCCCCAGGGCCTCGACGCCCGCCCTCGTCGCCCGGGCGAGCAGTTCCGTCCGCGCCCAGACGTTTTCGATACCCTCGCCGCGGATCAGCCGCAGGCTTTCGGCCAAGGCTACCACCAGGGGAATGGCCGGCGTATAAGGGGTTTCCGAATTGGCCAGCGCCCGGCGATAGGCCAGCAGATCGAAATAGAAGGCCGGCCGCGGAATGGACTCGATTTGCCGCCAGGCGGCCGGACTGACGGCCAGGAAGGCCAGTCCCGGCGGCGTCATGAGGGCTTTTTGCGCTCCCACCACCAGGACGTCGATCCCCCAGGCGTCGGCGCGGCACTCCATGGCGCCCACGCCGCTGATGCCATCCACCACCAGCAGGGCATCGCTGCCGGAGACCACTCGCCCGATCGCCTCGATGTCGTGCCCCACGCCGGTGCTGGTCTCCTGCAACGTGGAAAAAACGGCCACCGCATCCGGATGTTCCTGCAAGAGCCTGGCCACCTCGCGGGCCTCGAACGGTTCGCCCCAAGGGACCACGTGCCGCACGACTTGGATGCCGAACGTCTCGGCGATCTCCCGCCACCGCTCGGCGAATTTTCCCGACTCCAGCACGATGGCCTTGCCGCCACGGGGCACGAGGTTCACCACGGCCGCTTCCATGGCCCCGGTGCCGGAACTGCTCAGAACGACCACGTCGTTTTCGGTCTGAAACAGGTATTTGAGCCCCTCGAACACCTCGGCCATGAGGCGGCGAAACTCGGGCGTGCGGTGATGCGTCACCTGCCGGGCCATGCTCAACAGGGCCTGTTGCGGCACTTGCGTGGGACCGGGGGTCAGTAAGCGTTGCTTGGGCATTTAGGAGCCAGGAGTTAGGAGTCAGGACTTGGGACTTGGCGGTCAGTTCGCGTCGTGTCTCACACCAACGGCGATTTATAATCCTGGTGGGTGCCACTGCTGGCTTGTCCAGCAGTGTCGAAGCACTGTTAGGCACAGCACTACCGCCAGGGATTCGCCGGATCGCGGACCATCTGCACCGAGCCGTCCGGGCAGACCCAGACATTGGCGTAGCTCGGGGAGCTTTGCAGGGCCGCCACGCGGCAGGCCACGCCGGGCTGGAAACGATCGTGCCAGAGCGAGCGCTGATAATTGGCCAGCGCTTGCGTGCGGTCGCCCATGTCCTCGCGGATTTTGCCCAGTGCGGCCAGGGCACGCGGGTTATTGGGATCGACCGTCAAGGCGGCGAGCAAATGCTCCTTGGCGGCCTCGCGATTGCCATACTCGTCGTAGAGCCGGGCCAACTCGATCCGCGGATCGGCCAGCCCCGGCTGGCGATCGGCCCAGCCTTCCAGCAGCCGGAAGGCCTCGCGCGTGCGCCCCTCCTCGGCCAGCAGCACGGCCAGCCCGCGGTGGCAGTCGCAATGGTTCGGATTGCGGTCCAGACTCTGATTGTAGTAGCTCTCGGCCTGGTCCAGTTCACACTGCTGGTGATCCAGGCGACCCAGGCGGTGGTAGGTGGCCGCCAGGTTGTAGTAACAGTCGGCATTGCCCGGATCGTTGTAGGTGGCCACTTGGAACTGGTCGAGCGCATCGCGGAAGTGGGCCGTCTGGAAGAGCCGCACTCCCTCGGCGTTTTCGGCCGTGGCGGCGAAATCGCAGCAACCGGCGGCCGCCGCCAAACAGGTTGCCGTCAAACACAGATAGGCCGCCCAAAATCGATTGAAGCGGACCCGATCAGCGGTCGTGTGAGGAAATGGCAACACGTCGGTCGTGCCTCGCTTGACGGATTACCTGGGGCAGATAAGACTTCGCGGCGCGTGCCGGGGGCACACGGAGAGACGAGTAAGCGGCCAGAGGATACCCAGTCATGTCCCCCACGGCAAGAGCGATCTGCGGATTCCACTCCATTGGGGTGCAAGCTGTGCCTATTAGCCCGAGGGCCGAGAAGGCAGGAGAACTGCAAAGTCCGACGCAAAAGGGGTCAGGTCCATGTTTTCGGACAAGGCTTTCCTCGAAAAACAAAGCGTTTGAGCCGAAAAATGGACCGGACCCCGACTTTGCAATTCTCCTGCCGAGAAGGCCTGGTTACGGGAAACGCCCCTTTCTACCGCAGGTGCGAAAAATCGCGGTTACGATACCCCGCCCGGTTCCGCTCCATTCCTCTCCAACGCCGCGCGGAGAAAATGCCCCGTGCAATTGTCTTCCAACGCGGCGATCTGTTCGGGCGTGCCGGTGGCCACGATCCGTCCGCCGGCCTCGCCGCCGCCGGGACCCAAATCGAGGATCCAATCGGCCGTCTTGATCACGTCCAGATGATGCTCGATGACGAAAACCGTATTGCCCAGATCGACCAACCGGCCCAGCACCACCAGCAGCTTCTTGATGTCGTCGAAGTGCAGTCCGGTGGTGGGCTCGTCGAGGATGTAAAGCGTCTTGCCCGTGTCGGTGCGGCTCAACTCGGTGGCCAACTTGATGCGTTGGGCCTCGCCGCCGGAGAGCGTCGTGGACGATTGCCCCAGCGTGACGTAGCCCAGGCCGACCTCCTGCAAGCTGCGCAGTAGTCGGGCGATGGCGGTGAAATTCTCGAAGAACTCGGCGGCGTCGTCGACGCGCATCTCCAACACGTCGGCGATGGAGCGGCCGCGGTAAAGGATCTGCAACGTCTGCTGGTTGAAACGCCGGCCCTCACATACCGGGCAGGTGACGTACAGATCGGGGAGAAAGTTCATCTCGATCTTCCGCTGCCCCTGGCCCTGGCACTCGTCGCAGCGGCCCCCCTTGATGTTGAAACTGAAGCGGCCGGCCTTGTAGCCGCGCTCGCGCGACTCGCGCGTCTGGGCAAAGACCTTGCGGATCTCGTCGAACGCCCCGGTGAACGTGGCCGGGTTGCTCCGCGGTGAGCGGCCGATCGGCGACTGGTCGATCTGCACCACCTTGTCGATCTGGCTGCCGCCGCGGAGGCTGGCCAACGGACCCGGCTTGGGCGCGATGCCCCCCAGCCGCCGCACCAGCGCGCGGGCCAGCGTCTCGTCCACCAGCGAGCTCTTGCCCGAGCCGCTCACGCCCGTAATGCACACCAGCGCCGAGAGCGGGAAGCGGGCGGTGACGTTCTTGAGGTTGTTGGCCGTGGCCCCCTCGACGACCAGCGAGCGGCTGGCAGCGATGCGGCGGCGATGCGGCGGCACCGGGATCTGCTCGCGGCCGGCCAGATAGCGGCCGGTGAGCGAATCGCCGGCGGCGATCTGGGCGGGCGTCCCCTGGGCCACGATGCGTCCGCCGTGGCGGCCCGCCGCGGGCCCCAGATCCACCAGCCAATCGGCCTGCCGCATGATCGTCTCGTCGTGCTCGACGACCACCACCGTGTTGCCGCGGCCTTGCAGCGCGCGGAGGGCGTCGATCAGCCGCTGCGTGTCGCGCGGATGCAGACCGATCGAGGGTTCGTCCAGCACGTAGCACACGCCCACCAGGCCGGAACCCAGCCCGCTGGCCAACCGCACGCGCTGCAACTCGCCGCCGCTGAGGGTGCCGGCGGGCCGATCGAGCGTGAGATACTCCAGGCCGACGTGGTCGAGGAATTCCAGCCGCGCCAGGATCTCGCGGAGGATCGGCGTGGCGATCGGCTGCTGCCCGTCCGGCACGGCGAGGGTCTCGAAGAAACGGCGCCCGGCGAGTACGGTCAAGGCGGTTACTTCATGGATGGCCCGGCCGCCGATGCGGACCGCACGGGCCTCGGCGCGGAGCCGGGCGCCGCGGCACTCCGGGCAAATCACTTCGCCGCGAAACGCCTCCAGCCGCTGCCGCTTGGGCTCGCTGCTGGTGGTGGCATATTCTTTTTCCAGCATCGCCAGCACACCGGGGAAATCCTTGCCGTCGCCGCGCAGCAGTTGCTCGACGGTCTTGGCTTTCCACTTCGACAGCGGCGTATTCCAACGCAAGCCGGCCGCCGCCAGGAACGCCCGCAATGGACCCTTCAGTTTCCGCAGCGTCGCCGGCGCGGCGTCTTTCCAGGGCACGATGGCGCCGTCGGCCAGCGAGCGTTCCGGGTCCGGCACGAGCAAC
>CAYYBU010000242.1:0-832 GCA_964469945.1 uncultured Planctomycetaceae bacterium | reverse complement strand
CGCGGCCAGCGACAAACTTCGGTCGGGCAAAACCAACTCCGGGTCGAAGGCCACCCGGGCACCGAGTCCCTCGCACATCGGGCAGGCGCCGTAGGGACTGTTGAAGCTGAACGTCCGCGGCTCTAGTTCCTCGTAGCCGATCTTGCACTCCGGACAAGCGTACTGCGTGCTGAAAAGCTGGTCTTGCCAGACGCTCTGGCCGCCGGGGCGTTTCTCCTCGTGGCTGGCCAGCACCAGGCCGTCGCCGTGGCGGACGGCCAGTTGGATCGACTCGGCTAGGCGGCTGCGGACGCCCTCGCGGACCACCACGCGATCGATCACGGCCTCGATGTGATGCGACTTCTGCCGCGCCAGTTCCGGCGGATCGTTGACGTCGACGACGACGCCGTCGACGCGGGCGCGGAGGAAGCCGGCCTTCCGCACGCTCTCGAAGACTTCCAGGTGTTGCCCCTTGCGGCCGCGGACCATCGGCGCCAGCACCATGATCCGCGTCCCCTCGGCCCGCGACAACAGGGCCTCGATGATTTGCTCGGGCGTCTGCTGGCGGATCGGCGCGCCGCAGCGGCAGCAGCTCGCTTCGCCCAGCCGCGCGTAGAGCAGCCGCAGATAGTCGTAGATTTCGGTGACCGTGGCCACCGTGCTGCGCGGGTTGTGCGCGCCGGCCCGCTGGTCGATCGAGATGGTGGGCTGCAAACCGTCGATCAGATCGACGTCGGGCCGTTCCAGTTGATGGAGGAACTGGCGGGCGTAGACCGACAGGCTTTCGATATATTGCCGCTGCCCTTCGGCATAGATGGTGTCGAAGGCCAGCGAACTCTTGCCGGAGCCGCTG
>CAYYBU010000241.1:0-5479 GCA_964469945.1 uncultured Planctomycetaceae bacterium | reverse complement strand
ATGGACCAGTCCCCGCCCGCCCCGTGAACGGTTACCGCTGCTTGTCGCAACGTATCCGGCACACTCCGTGTGCCGCCGGCCAACGGCATACGGAGTGTGCCGGATACGTCAAAACGGATCACAACTCGCACGAGGAGTCTCTCATGAAAGTCAGCACCCTATTCGCACTTTTGGCGATTCTCGTTGCGGCAGCTTGTCCGGCGGCCGAAACGCCGGGCCCGGTCACCGTCGGCGACCCGGCTCGACCGGCCGCACTGCCGGCGGCCCTTGCGGCGGCTTACCAGCAAGGCGCCCGCGAGTTGACGATTGCTCCGGGCGTCTACAAACTGCCGGCCGCGGGAAAGGACGGCATCCAGTTGAGCGGCTGGAGCGACGCCACGATTCACGCGGCGGGGGTCACGATCATTTTCGAGGAAGCGGCCCATCGCCCGGTGATGCTCAAGGACTGCACCGGTGTTCGCATCGAGGGCGCCACCCTGCAATTCGCCCGCCTCGCGTATACGCAGGGACGGATCAAGGCGCGCGGCGCGGATGCGAAGGGCGCGTATTGCGACTGGCAGATCGATGCCGGGTATCCCACCGATATCGATCCGGTTAAGAGCAACTATAACGTGATCGACCATCACACCCGCTTGCTCAAGCCGGGCACGGGCGACTGTGCCGCCAAGGAGGCCGAGCGGCGCGGCCCCGGACTTTTCCGGCTTCGCCAGGTCTATGGCCTGCTGGGCGGCGCGGCGATCGACGATTGGCTGGTCACCCGCGCCCCGGGCGGCAACAGCATTGTCCAACTGGTCGACTGCGAGGGTTGCACGATGAAAGACATCACGTTGAAGAACGCGGGCTTTGCTGCCTTCTTCGAGACCGGCGGCCAGGGCGGTCATCGTTATCTCGGTTGCCGGATCGCGCGGGGACCGAAGCCGCCGGGGGCCAGCGAGGAGCAACTGGTCGCGTGCGGCGCCGATGGCTTCCATTCCGCGGGCACGCGGACCGGGCCGACTTTCCGGCACTGCGTCTGGGAGGGCGTGTTGCTCGACGACTGCATTGCCATCCACGGCAGCTTCCAAAAGGTGATTCGCGGCGCAGGAACCCACTTGATCCTGGAACAGGGAAACGGGGGAAACGTCGCCGTCGCTGAACCGGTCCGCATCTCGAACGAGCATGGGTTTTTCGACCAGGCCAAATGCGTGGCCTTGCGCACCCTCGATGCGCCCGAACGCCTGCTGGAATTGACCCTCGATCGGGCACTGTCCGTGCCGGCTGGGGCCAAGGCGGGCAACCCGAACCGCTGCGGCCGGGGCTTCAAGATTCTCGACTGCACGCTCGGCAACACCCGCTCGCGCGGCATCCTCGTCAAGGGGGACGACGGCATCATTCGCGGCTGCACCATCGAAGGCTGCGGCATGTCGGCCGTCAGCATCGGGCCGGAATACTGGTGGGGCGAGGCCGACTACTGCTGGAACGTGACCGTGAGCGGAAATACGCTGCGGCACAATGTCCTCAACGGCAGCGACGCCGGCGTGGTGTTGGTTCACGGCGACGGCGCTGTCGGCAACCGCAACATCACGATCGCCGATAATCCTTTTCAAGAGAACTACGGTCTGTTCACGATGAACGTCGAATATACCGATGGCTTGAAGATCAGCGGAAACCGCATCACGTCTCCGTGCCAACTGGCCCCGCCGCGCTCGGGCAGCGTTCTCAACTTGCGGGCAGTGCGCCATGTCTTGCTTCAGAACAACGTGGTCGGCAAGGCGGGTCCGGCGCTGGGAGGACTAGTCAAGCTCGGCAAGCAGGTCGAGGGCGTCGTCGGCAATGACGTTGGCGGCATCCGGCTGGACAAAGGATCCGCGTCGGAATAAGTCGAGCGCATAGTGCGACCGAAGGGGACAGTCCCATTTTCGTGGCCTCCTGCCACAAAAATCGGGACAGTCCCCTTGACGGCCACAGTAGGATTGGTAGGGTGAGTGGCTGGGGTATCGTGTTGGCTTTGGCCTTTCGGGGAGCCCTGCTATGGTCGGCGTCATCAACCATTGGGACATCCTAGCGCATCCGGCGGCCACGATTCGCTGTTTCGGCTGGGGGGTGTTCTTCAGGGCGATCGAACCCTGGCAAGGCAGGCCCTTTCTCGCCCTGGTGCGGGACGCTGGTCTCTTTGGAACCGCCACCTCGAAGGTGCCCAGCATTCTGGAGCGTTGCGTGGGCCTGGAACTGCGGGCCAAGCGAATCTACGAGGTCATGGGCAGCGCCCTGGCCGACGAAGGTTTGGTGGGGCCGTTCTTTGCCGGCTTGGCCGAGCAGGAAAAGTACCACGCCGATTTGCTGGAGATCTGTCGGGCGGCGGCGATTCGCAACGGATGGAAGGCCCACCTGTTCAATCCGTGGGACGACTACTTGCCGCGACTCGAGCAGCAAATGGACGCCGCCGAAGCCGCCGTCGCGGAAGTCGCTTCGATCGAGGCCGCCCTGCAATTGGTCGTGCAAATCGAATCCGCGGAGATCAACCAGGTGTTCTATGCCGCGCTGGCTGCCACGGATTCCGCCTTCGTCAAGAAGCTGCGACCCTTCCAGGAGGCCATGGAGGCCCACATGGCCTACATTGCCGAGCGCCTGCCGGAATTGTCGCCGCACATGCTGCTGGCCTGCCGGGACTTGCGGGCGAAGTTTCCGCCGGTGCGGCGAAGGCGTTGAACGCCAGCGGCTACCGCCCCTTGTAAATCACCGCCATGCCGTCGTTTTTCTCGTCCGACGCCCGGATGACGACCGACTGGTAGCGGGGATCACTCCGCACGGCGTCGAGAAAGTCGCGCGTCTGGTCGGCGAATTGAATCACGTTGTCGGCCACGATCACGGCCCGGGCCTTGAGCTTCGGCTCGACCGCGCGGAAGTAGCCCAGGTACTCGTCCTTCGCGGCGTCGATGAAGACGAAATCGAAGGGGCCCGCCAGCCGCGGAATCCCCTTCAGGGCCACCCCCTTGACCACGGTAACGACCTCCTGCAATTGCATCTTGCGGATATTGGCGCGGGCCGTCTTGATCATCTCGCCGTCGCAGTCGATGCTCGTCAGGTGGCCGCCGTTGCGCTCGAAACCGAGGCCCATCACCAGCGCCCCGTAACCGGTGGCCACGCCGATCTCTAGGCCGTGCTTGGCCCGGAAGCTTTCGATCAGGATGCGGAGGAACTGCGCGTCGCCGGGAGTGGTGTTCTTCCCGATGCGCTGAAAGTTCGCGATGAAGTCGCGGCGAAATCGTTGCAGATCCGTGTCAGGTCGCATTTTTGTCTCCGTTGTTGAACGTCGTCTGGCGCGTGCCTCATAGGCCCTCGATGATGACCGCGCGATAGTCGGCCCCGCGGAAACGATGCTCGCGCACCGCGCGATAGGCCGGGCTGTCGTACCACGCCTTCGCTTCGTCGAAGGAAGGAAATTCCAGGATCACGACGCCTTCCACGTCCGGGCCTTCGAGCACCTCGTGACGTCCGTAGGCGGCCAACACCGCGACCGGATGACCTTCCAAGGCGCCGCCGACCTGTTCCGAGTACGTCGCAAGCTCCGCGGCATCGCGGGTGCTCTCGCGGGTGAAGACGATATAGGCTGCCATGATTCCTCCAAGGTTAACTCTTCGTGTGCTGAATACTTCCAGGGAACTTCGTTGTGAACGCGGCCACCAACATCAGGACGGCTTTGACACGTTGCTGATAGAACATGACCGCCATCCTAACGACCATCGCCCTGGTCGGCAAGGCGTTCCTCAATGTCATGCCCGATCCCAAGACGACAGCGTCTCCTCGATCCACGGTCCCAGGCTCCCGGCATCGAACTTCATCGCCGCCGCTTCGCGGGCCATGACGGTTCCGGGGAAGGCCAACTGCGGCTGCTTGAGGCGAACCGTCGTCTCGACCAGTGCGACCATATTGACCACGTCCGTCAGGTTGTAGAGGATCAACTTCCGCAATGCCTGGCGATCGCCGCGACGGTAGGCGTACCAGAGCCGGACGGCCTCGAAACCGTCCACGCCCTGGATCGCCGCATCGCGGCCGACGCCCAGGTTGCGCTCGACGGCCTTCAGCCCGCCCCGATAGCCTAGCGAGGCCAGCGCGAACCGCAGGTCGATGTGGGCCTGATCGAGCCGTGCCTGCGGGAAGTGGGCGCGGAGAAACGGCACGTCGAACTGGCTGCCGTTGAAGGTGACCAGCAGCGGGAACTGCGCAACGTAGGCGGGAAACTGGTCGAGGTTGATGCCGCTGACGAACAGGGCCAGCCGGCCACTGCCCAACGTGCCGATGACGGTCACCTCGTTGTAGCCGGGCGACAGGCCCGTGGTCTCGATGTCCAAAAAGAGCGCCCGCCGGGCGAACTCCGGGTACAGCCGCCACATTTCGCGGCTGGGCAGGCGGCCGTGGAAGAAACCGGCATCGCCGGCTGTCACGGCCTCCAGGGAGCGGCGCAGCAGTGGCGCGGCGGTTTCATAGATGCGCTGCGGCAGACGCCCCTCCTCGACCGCCGCCAGGAAGCCGTCCCAATCGAGAATGCCCTGCTGCCAGAGCGTTCGCTCGCGGTGCATGCCGACGCCGGGGAGGTGAATGAACGTGTTGCGAAGCATGATATCCATTCTATCGCGTCTTGCGCCATTGTTTCCAATCCTCTTCGGTTGCATCGGCCATTGCCTGGGCGGCCTTGGCCAACCAATGGGAATGCCGCTTCTCGATGTCGGCCCGAATCGCCGCCTTGGCCCGCGCGTCGCCCGCCTGGACGTTGGCCGTCTCCTGGCCCATGGCGTGCAAGAGCTTCTGTTCGTCGCGATCCTTGGGCAGGGCCGCCAGTTCGACCCGGCTGCAATCGGGGGCCAGGCGGCGGACGATCCACGCGCCGTCGAGTTGCACCCACGGGTCGCGCGCACGCATGGCCGTGCCGAGAATCTTCTGGTAGAAGATTTCATCACCGCCGGCGGCCTCTTGCTCCCACCGCCAAGCCGAGACGGTCAGGGCCTTGGCCTCGCGGGCGATAAGGCCGCCGCGCCAGTCGGCCAGGGCGACCAGGCGCTGGCGGCCCAGGCTGCCCAAGCCGGCGATGCGATGCACGAGCTTGTAGGAGAGGCCCTTTTCCGGCAACCATCGCTCCAGGGCCGCCGTGACCGCGGGGGCAACCTTTTCCGTCGCGGCCGGCAAGCGGTCGAGCTTGTCCCAGAAGGCCACCGGATCGCGAAGGTTGCTCTGGGCCAGATCGCGCAGCCATGCATGACGCCGGGCCAGCACGAAGGGGCAGCCGCCTTCCGCGAGCGTCGCGTTGTAGCCCGCCAGGATCGCGTCGCACGCATCCTGGGGATCGAGCGACAGATGGTTCTCGCGAATCGCCAGGACCGCGCTGGCGGCCAGCCGCGCCAGGTCGATCGTGTAGGGCATGGGGCAAGCCTCGTCGAAGTCGTTGATGCCCCAGATCAGGCGGCCCTCGGCGTCGCGCCAGGTGCCGAAGTTCTCGATGTGC
>CAYYBU010000240.1:0-5481 GCA_964469945.1 uncultured Planctomycetaceae bacterium | reverse complement strand
GTGGCGTTCCGTGCGTCACCGAGAAACCGGAACGCCACGGAGGGCGTTCCCTACACCGGTTCAACACCTTGGGCAGCCTATTTCCTGCTCGTTGCCTTCGCGCTGTTCGACTATCTTTGTGGGGCCAATTTCGGTTAGAATCTGCATATGGAATTCCCGCCCAAGGGGGCGGTACTAACCAACGGAGGAGCGGTCATGCGATTCATTCCATTCGTCGTTGCGGTTGTCGTGGCTACTGGCGGTTCGCTCGCCCGTGGTGATACGGGCTCGGTCCCCTCGACGCCGACGCCCGCGCCGTCCAATGTGCCGGGACACTCGCCCTATGCGTTCCCGCTGGTTTCTCCGGGCCCGCCGTTGGCGACCGGCTACGATCCGGGCGCCGTCCTCCAGTCCATACGGTTGCAGAAGCGCCAGGCCGAGACGCAATTGGCCGCGATTCACGAGCAACTGGCCGCACTGCAAGCTGCCGATCACCACGACGCGGCGGCGCCGGAAGCGGAATCCGCCGCGGCCCAGACGCGGCTAGTGGCCGCTCGCGAGGCCATCGGTCTAAAAGCCGTCGTCATCCAGCAGGAGGCGATCGTGAAGCAACTCGACGAACAGCAGCAGGAAGAGCAGCGGCTGCAAAACGAGATCGCCGGGCTTTCGCAGCGCGTCGACGCCCTTCAGCAGGCGGCCCGCGAGCGCAGTCCGGTGACGATTACCGTCCTCGATGGTCAGACGCGGTGAGAAAGGCCGAAATCCGAGATTTCAAATCTGGTTGCTTGAAGGAGACCGCCTCCATCGAAGCCTGAAGCGCAAGCGAAGCTCGTAGAGCGGGCCCCCCTCGCTTGCGCTTCGGGCTTCTATTTCCGCTACGGCAAATCGGGAAATTATTTTTCGGCCTAACCTCACGCGCTAAAATACGTCGGCTGCGTCACCCTCGTCCCCGGGCGAACTTTGCCCGCCAAAGCTTCCGCGTCCCAGGCAAACAGCGGGCTGATCTCGACCGGCACCCCGTCGGCCACTTCCACGCCGGCGTCGCCAAGCCACTGGCGATGCAGGGCCACCATCTGCGCCCGGACCGTTTCGGGCGTGTCGTAGGTCGCACCGGAGGCGTTCTTCAAGGGCCCGAACGCCGTGGCCGGATCGACTTCGATCACGATCGCATGGGCCGCCGCCGGCATCAGATCGAAGATGAAACGCTCGAACTTGATGGCGTTGGGCTTCGACGGCTCGACGCGCCGCCCGTCGGCGTCCAAAAAAGCCACTTTCTTGTGGGCCACGTGGAAGGGCAGCCCCTCGGCGCTGCCGGCCATACGCGCCAGAAAGGCCACGTCCAGGACGTGAACCGCGATACTGCCTGCCCAAACCGCCAACGTGCCGTCCGGGTTGCGTCGCGAGGCGACATCGTCGGGCAGATCGCTATACTCGATCACCATCAGCCGGCCGTCGACCTCGACGACGTTGCCCACCTTCTCCAGCGGCGTGCGTTTGGCGATGACCTGGCTGGTCATCTCCGATCCCGAGAGCAGGTGGTAACCGATGTACGGCGCCCCGCAGATATCCACCAACGGATTGTCGACCTGGAAGTAGAACAATTGGCGGATGCCGCGGCGTTGGGCATCGGTCAGGGCGCCGCTACGGGCGAAGGCCGCCAACATGCCGCCGTGGCCGTCGGGACTGGTGGCCAGGCGGCCGGGGGCATCCAACAGCAGCTTGCCGGTGGCCGCATCGACCGCCGGCATCGTTCCCTGGCAAAAGATACGCAGGTCCTCGGCGGGCAGTCCGAAGCGATCGTGTTGAGCGAAAAAGGCGACGGTTTCCTCGTGCGTCGCCGGGCTGGTCATCAAATACAGCGGGATGGCCACGCCGTGCCGCCGCGCCAGGGCCAGAATCCGCTCGACGTGGATCTGAAACAACGTCCGCCCCGAGACGGGCCCGATGGGAAACATCCCCTTGGGATGGTCGAAGCCCAAGCGGGAGCCTTGGCCACCGGCCACCACCAGCACGCCGACCTGTCCGGCTTGCAAGGCTTCCGTGCCGCGCTGGAGGGCCTGGGCCGGACTGAAGCGGTTCCGGGCCGCGTCCAAGCGAAACGCCGGCGGCGGCCCCGCCCGATCGGCCAACGCCCGCAGGTTGCCCAAATCGTTCCGCCCGCGATAGAGCCGCGCGATCCGGTCCAAGTCGAGGGCCCGAATTTGCCGGGCCAACTCGGCCTGCTGGCCCGGGGCCAGTTGATCCCAATAGGCCAACACCTGTTGCTGGCCGTACGGGGCAAGAAGGGAATAGAGCGCGTCTTTCATGGCGAGGGATCGATCCGATACAAATGGGTCGCGGTGCGAAGAAACAAGGCCCCGGCGGCCGCCGCCGGCGAGGCCATCAGGCCGTCGTCGAGGCGATTGACCGCCAGCACCGTATACTGGCGGCTGGCGGCGATGACGGTCGTCTTGCCCTCCTGATCGAAGAAGTAGACGCACTGGCCGTTGTCGATGGGCGAGGCCGAAAACTCGCCGCCGATCCGTTCGTGCCAGACTACTTTACCGCTGCCGGCCTCGACGCACGAGGCAATGCCGCCGTCGTTGACCATGAAGATCAGGTCTTTCACCAACACCGGCGACGGCTTGCAGGGCACGCTCTTCTTCAGCTTCCAGACCACGTGGCTGTCGGTCACGTCGCCGCGACCATCGGGGCGCACCGCCCAAAGCTCGGGCTTATCGAAACCCGTGTTCAGCAGCACCAGCCCATGCGCCCACAGCGGTCGCGAGACGTTGGAATATCCTCCGGGATAGCGGACCTTCCAAAGCTCCTTGCCCGTCATGGGATCATAGGCCAGGGCGGCCTGCGCCCCGCTGCTAATCAACTGCCAGCGTCCGGCCGCCTCGATCGCGATGGGCGTGCTGCATGCCTTGCGCAGGTCGCCGTCGAGTTGGCCGAAATCGGTGGAACGCTTGGTCTTCCAAACCGTCTTGCCGGTGGTCTTGTCTAAGGCCACGACGTACTGCACGTCGAAGCCGTCGAAGTGCAGGATGAGCAAATTGCGAAACAAGAAGGGCGACGAACCGGGGCCACGGAAATGGTTGCAATGCAGATCGCGGCGCGTCCACAGCACCTCCGCCGTGGAAGTGTCCAGACACGCCGTGCCGTAGGTGCCGAAGTGGACATAGAGCCGGCCCGCCTCGATCGCTGGCGTGGGCGAGGCATAGCTGTTCATCGCGTGGATCGGCTCGGGCTTCTCCACGTCGAAGACCTTGCGGTCGTGAAGGATCTTGCCCGTGGTGCGATCGACGCACACGGCGAACAGGCGTTTGCCGTCCTTGGTGGCGGTGGTCAGCCAAAGCTGGTTGTCCCACAGCACGGGCGAACTATGGCCGCGGTCGTGCAGCGGCGTTTTCCAACGCACGTGCTCGGTTTCGCTCCACGTCAGCGGCAGCGCGGCATCGTCGACGTGCCCATTGCCGCTGGGCCCGCGAAACTGCGGCCACTGCGGCGAGGCCGCGGCCGCGGTCGTCGCCAGCAGCACGGTGATCATCAGGGCCCAAGGTCGCATGGCTACCGCCCGTCACCAGCCCATGACCATGTTCGACTCGATGGCCTTGCGGGCGCGTTCCAGGTCGGTGCCGGTATGCTGCATGTAGAGGCGGATGGCATGGACCTTGTCGCCGGAGGCCTTGGCCAGGCAATCGCGGGCGGTCGAGCAGGGGTCGGTCTTTCCGCTGATGCCCAGGGCGGATTTGGAAATGACCCACGTATCGCGGGGACGCCTAGTGACCCGAAGGGGTGGTTCCTTGGGGTAATTCTCATGCACCACTTCATTGGCAGCCTGCTCGTCTTCGGCCCACGTGATGATGATGTGCGAGGCAGTTTCGATCTCGAATAGCGGCATGAAAAACGGGCCTTTCTCGACTAGATGGAAGGAGTTCCCGACGCCAAACTCCTCATTATACCCGACAACGTTCCCGGGTGTCTAGCGTCGCGGGAACGGCAAAGCGCCAGGGTCGGGCCCATCCTTCGGTGGGCCGAAAACGTGAATTCAGTTGACAGGCGACCTATTGTGTACACTTAGTAAGGCGTCGGAAGACAATTAACTACCGACTTTGTTCTGTAGGGAACGCCCTCCGTGGCGTTCCGTGACGTGCGAGAAAGGCCTTTTTCCGGGGCACGGAACGCCACGGAGGGCGTTCCCTACAATGACGCTTTCATCGTCGATTGCGGTAGTTAATTGTCTTCCGACGCCTAAGGTTGTGAGGTCTCGGTTCTACCATCCATAGAGAGTTGCGCCGTGGTGAACATCACCCTCTCCGCCGATGACGATCTGGTCGCCAAGGCTCGGGCGTATGCCCAAACACGCAATACGACGCTCAACCAGTTGATCCGGGACGACTGACTGGGCAGGTGGCTTCGGACGAAGCCGCTGCGGAGTTCGCCGGGCTCGCCCGCGACCGTGGCGGACGCTCCGACGAGGGGTTCTCGTTCGACCGCCGCGATGCCCACGTCGAAAACCCGCTGGCCGGCCCGGGGAAGAAGATGTAGTCGCCGCCTTGAAACAGTGCCGTGGAGGTGGGATATTCATATACTGATGACACAGCCGGGCCGCCCTCACCCCCCGGCCCCTCTCCCGTGAGCGGGAGAGGGGAAAGCTTAGGCTGCCGCTTCCCGAGCCACTTCGCCATGTCCGATCAGCAACGCAATCTGTTCGACCGCGAGCCCGAGCCGTGGCAGCAGGACGATCAGGCCGAGCATCTGGTGGCGACCGTGGTGCTTTCCACCGGGCCGGCGCAGCAGTTCGACTACCTGGTGCCCGACGCCCTGCGTGCCGAGGTCGAGCCGGGCCGGCGGGTGCGCGTCCCGCTGGGGCGGGGGAACCGCCTGGTGCTGGGCTATTGCGTTCGCGTGGAGTGCAGGCCGATCGGATCGCGGCCGCTGAAACCCATCGCCGAAGTCATCGATCATCGTACGCTGCTTTCGCCGGCCATGCTGCGGCTGACGGAGTGGATTGCCGACCGCTACCTGTGCGATTGGGGGCAGGTGCTGGAAACGGTCTTGCCCGCCGGGGTCCGCGATCAAGCCGGCACGCGCATGACCACGTTTCTCAGCCTGGCGGCCGACGCGCGCCAACGCATGGCGGAAACGAAAGTGCCGGAAAAGCAGTTGGCCGTGCTCAAGGCGCTGGCGGCGGCCAAGAAGCCGTTGACGCCGCAGGAATTGGCGCGGGCGGCCCATTCGACCACTGGGCCGATCACGGCCCTGCGCCGCAAGGGCTTGATTCGTTCCCGCACCGGCCGCGTGCAACACCATCAGCCGGCGGCGGCGGCGGCCGGCCCACACGAGGCCAATCGGGTGCTCAACGCCGATCAGCAAAAGGCATTGGATGCTATCCTCGCGTCGCTGCGGGCTCGGCAACATCCGACGATCCTCATCCACGGCGTCACCGGCAGCGGCAAGACGGAGGTCTATATCCAGGCGATCCAGGAGGTGGTCCGCTGGGGGCGGCAGGCGATC
>CAYYBU010000239.1:0-5484 GCA_964469945.1 uncultured Planctomycetaceae bacterium | reverse complement strand
TCCAACGGGTCTTTCGGCCCTTTGCCCTCCAAGGCAACGATGAACTTTTCTGGCCCCTGGCCGAAGTCGCCCAGAACGGCGTCGGCAAACTCGCCCTCCACCTGGACGTGCTTCTCCCTCGATATGGTGTAGCGCGGGCCGCCGTCCGCCGGCCGAGTGTAACCGAGAGGCTCGCAGAAGAAGTCGGTCAGGAAGTCGGGGAGGATCTCCTGTTCCTTGAAGTTGTTTGCCTTGCCCGATGCAATCAGGTCGGCCCAATGCCTCAATTTGGGGCGAAAGGCGTCAACGTGGGACGGCAACTCGAACCCATCAAGGTGGGTGCGAAGAACATCGGGACGAAAGAGTGGTTTGGCTTCGATTGGCACGGTCAGGGAACCTCCATGAAGCCCCCATTATAAGGAATTGGCGGGATGCGTTCCACCCGGCTATGAGACATCACCCATAGAAGCAGTTCGACTCCTCCTCATTGGCATGGTATGCTGGAAATGGTAGAGTTCCCATAGAGAGGAAAACAGCCCATGTCCACCGTCGCGTATTTGAGATGTTCCACCGACCAGCAAGACACCCTGCGGCAGCGCGAAGCCATCGAGCGCTGCGGCATTGAAATTCACCAATGGCTCGAAGACCACGAGAGTCGTGACCGCGCCGACAAACGCCCCGACTTCCAACGCCTCCTCCGTGCCGTCCAAGCCGGACAGGTGGACACCATCGTCGTACAAGCCCTGGACCGCTTCGGGGTCAAGGACGCCTACGAGATGGGCAAGTTCTTCTCGATCTTGCGGGACCACGATTGCCGGCTGCTGGACGCCGCCGGCAAACACCTCAACGCGGACGATGACGCCACGGTCCTGACCAGCACCATCGGCGCGCTCACGTCGTCGAAGGAGCAGAGAGAAAAGGCTTCCCGCGTCCTCACGGGCAAGATGACGCTCGCCCGCAAGGGCAACTTCCTGGGCGGATACTGCCCTTTCGGCATGGATGTTGTTGCCTTCGATGCCCAGGGCAACGAGGTGTGGCGCGTGGTCGATGAAGGCCGCGACCGCCGCCGGAAAGTCTATGCCGATGGCCGCGAGGAACGTTTCGACGGCAAGAAGAACCGGCCGCCCAGGGCTCTCCACGAGACTCTGAAGTATCGGCCCTCCCTCGTCGCCGAACGGGTCAAGTACGTCCGCCTGATCTTCAAGTGGTTCACTACGGAAGCCATCACCGCCGGTCAGATCGCCGGCCGGCTGAATGATCTTGGCGTCTCCCCGGTGTTCGGCCCGCTCTGGCATCAGGGAGTGGTCAAGTACCTCTTGGCAAACCCGATCTACTTCGGCAAGCCGACCTACAACAAGCAGAGCAACAGCCGCTTCATGGAGTTCAGCAACGGACAAGTCCGGACCGCGGATCGCAAGTCCGCGCGGAAACGCCACGAATCCGACCAGATACGGCCCGAGCGTGATGAATTCGAGCCAATGGTCGATCCTGCGGCGTTCGACCATGCTCAAGCCAAACTGGCCGCTACGAAGACCAGGGCGTACCAGGCTCCCAAGACCGCCCCTTTGTGGCTGCGGGGATTCGTGGTCTGCGCGAACTACGGCAAGCCGATGCGGGGCTTGTTCGGCAATGCCCGCAACGGCCTCCACCCCGGCTACCTTTGTGCCGAGTACGGGCGCTGGGGCAAACGTGCTCCGTCCGGCTGCGGGCCCTTTCGGGTGGAGCACGAGTTGCTTGAAAGCCTCCTTCTCGATTATCTAGTTCAGGTCGCTCCGCAGGTCAAGGCGTTGCTGGACGCCACGACCGCCACCGACGCGGAGGCCGCCCGCCCGTTGGTGGAGGCCATACAAACTACCCAGACTGCTTGCCACGGCGTATGGTTCGACATGCTTTCGGTTGTCACGGACCATGAGGTGACATCGGACGAATCCCACGACGGGGACATTCCCGCCGTCTATGGTCGTCTCTTCGAGTCTGCCCGTCCCGGACTTGAAAAGCAGATTGCTGAGAAGGAAGCCGAGTTGGAAGCCCTCTTGGACGGCTACAAGGACCTCTCCCCCAAGTTGCGGGAACGGGCGAACCGACGCGGCGAAGCCCTGCAAGACGAAATTGACGACCTGAACCGCCAACTCCGCGATCTGCGGATACCCTGGGACCAGGTTCGGCAGGAACTCTCTGCCCGGCAGGAAGCCCTCGCCAGGGCCACCGAGACGCTGAATCACGAGGGCCGGCACCGGCAGAAGGCGGAAGTCATTCGGGCGGTGGTCGATAAGATCATCTGCCACTTCAGTGGCAGTGGCCGCCGCGTCAGGCTAGAATCCATCGAAGTGATCCCTGCGGAGGGTGCGGCCGTTCGGCCGCTCACCTTTCCCGGTTCTCTCCTAGAGAATTGGTGTCTTGACACCTTTGCGTGAACCCCTTTGGCCGGCTTTGTTACATTTCGGTGTGTCTTCCGCCTTAGTCTTTGGGATCACAGGGCCCGAAACGTGCGGAAATTCAAGGAGTCGCGTCATGGCCGGTTCTTTTTGTGCGGCGCGTCCCGCCACGGCAGATCCGGCATCGACCACGGCGAAGGCAGCCATGACCCATGTCGTGCCGAAGGTTGACCGCCGGGGCGGCCTGGGCAGTCGTAGTTTCCTCGCCCTGCTGGTGACGCAATTCCTGGTGTCGCTCAACGACAACATGTTCCGCTGGCTGATCGTTCCCATCGGCAAGGAATTGTTGTCGCCCGCACACGCCCAGCGGGCGCTCTCGCTGGGATTGGCCTGTTTCGTGCTCCCTTATATCCTCCTGGCGGCGCCGGCCGGTTATCTGGCCGACCGTTTCAGCAAACGCTCCGTGCTGGTGGGCTGCAAGGTGGCGGAAATCGTACTGATGACCCTCGGCATCGGTTCCATTCTCCTGGGTAACCTCTACTTGATGTTCCTCGTGCTGGCGCTGATGGGCGCCCAGTCGGCACTGTTCAGTCCGGCCAAGATGAGTAGCATTCCGGAAATCGTCCGCGCCGACCGCATCTCGGCCGCCAACGGCTTGATCGGCCTGACGACCGTGGTGGCCATCATCGCCGGCAGCGTGGCCGGCGGCGTGCTCTATATGCTGACCGGTCCGACGGGCGTACGGCATTGGGGAATATCCGCCGCCGCCTTGATCGGCGTGGCCTCGGTCGGTTGGGCGGTCAGCCTGGCGATCGGTCCGCTGCGCGCAGCCAATCCCACGCAGCGTTTTCCGCTGAATATGTTGCGACAGACCGCGCGGGACCTGGCCGCGCTGGCCGCCCAGCGGCCCCTGTGGCTGGCGGCTTTGGCCAGCGCCTTCTATTGGACCCTGGCGGCCGCATCGCAAGTCAACGTCGATCAACTGGCCGTGGTGCATCTGGGCGTGGCGCAGCAATATGTGGGCCCGCTGCTGGCCGCGCTGGCAGTGGGCGTCGGCCTGGGCAGCGTGCTGGCCGGCATCTGGTCGGCGGGGAAAATCGAATTGGGCATGGTCCCCTTGGCCGCCGCCGGCATGACCATCAGCGCCGTACTGCTCGGGTTCGTGCCGGCGGGCACGGGCAGCCCTTGGTCGGGCGGCTACGTCTGGAGCTGCCTCGGGCTACTGGCACTGGGGTTCAGCGCCGGCTTCTACGACATCCCCCTGCAAGCTTTCCTGCAACATCGCTCGCCGCCGGAGACGCGCGGGGCGATTCTGGCCGCCAGCAACTTCATCACTTTCTCCGGCATGCTTCTGGCCTCGGGCATTTTCTGGCTGCTCAGCGAGGTCTTTAGGCTCTCGCCCCGGCAGATCTTTTTGCTGGGCGGCCTGGCCACGGTGCCGGTGGTGCTGCTGAGTGTCCGGTTGCTGTCGCGCGAGACGATCCGTTTTGTCCTGTGGCTGCTGACCCGAGTGTTCTACCGCGTTCGCGTGGAAGGCATGGAGAACATCCCCGAGCGGGGCGGCGCCCTGCTGGTGTCCAACCATGTCAGTTGGGCCGACGGAATCCTGCTGGGATTGGCCTGTCCGCGGCCCGTGCGGATGGTCGCCTATGCCGACTATTTCAAGGGCCGCTGGGGGCATTGGTTCGCCCAAGTGGTTGGGATTATCCCCGTCAAACCGGGGAGCCGTTCGGTGGTGCAATCGATTCGTACCACTCGGGAGGCTTTACACGGGGGGGATTTGGTTTGTATCTTTCCAGAGGGAGGACTGACGCGCACCGGGCAAATGCAGCAGTTTCACCCCGGGTTTTTGTCGATGATGAAAGATACCCAGGCGGCGGTGGTGCCCGTCTATCTTGGTGGTTTGTGGGGAAGTATCTTCAGTTTCGAGGGTGGTAGATTTTTTTGGAAGTGGCCGCGGCGGCTGCCCTATCCGGTGACGATCCGTTTCGGCCGGCCCATCGAGCGGCCGGCCGACGTCGCCCCCGTCCGCCAAGCCGTCGAGCAGTTAGGAAGCCAAGTCATGCAGCAACGAGCCAGCAGCGAGATGAACCTGCCGCGAAAATTCCTGCGCGCCTGCCGCAGTGCCATGCGCCGCGGCAAGATCGCCGATTCCTCCGGCGTGGAGCTGCGCGGCGACCAACTCTTGATGGGCACCCTGGCGCTGCGCCGCGTGCTGCGCCGCGAGGTCCTGGGCAACGACGAGTTGCGGGTGGGCCTGCTGCTGCCGCCGTCGGCTGGCTCCGTGCTGGCCAACACCGCTTTGACGATCGACCGCCGCGTGACCGTCAACTTGAACTACACCGTCTCTTCGGACGTGATGAACGAGTGCATTGCCCAGTGCGGCATCCGCCACGTGTTGACCAGCCCGCGCGTGCTGGAACGATTCCCCTTGAAGATCAACGCCGAACTGGTCTACCTGGAAGACCTCAAAAAAAAGATCACTTTGGCCGACAAGTTGATCGTCGCCGCGCAGGCATGGCTGCTGCCGGCGGCCGTGCTGGAACGCTGGCTGGGGCTCACGCGGGTCAAGATGGATGACGTGCTGACGGTGATGTTCACCTCGGGCTCGACCGGCCAGCCCAAGGGCGTGATGCTGACGCATCGCAACGTCGGCTCCAATGTCGAGGCGATCGACGAAATCGTGCATCTCACGAAGGAAGACGTGCTGATGGGCGCGCTGCCGATGTTCCATTCCTTCGGCTACACCACGTCGATGTGGACCGTGCTGACGTTGACGCCCAAGGGCGTCTATCACTACACGCCGCTGGAACCGCGGCAGATCGGCAAGCTTTGCCGGCAGCACGGCGCCACGATCATGGTGACCACGCCCACGTTTCTGCGGTCGTACTTGCGGCGTTGCGAGCCGGAAGATTTCGCCGCCCTGGACGTGGTCTTCACCGGGGCCGAGAAACTCTCGCCGGAGATGGCCGATACGTTCGAGAAACGTTTCGGCGTGCGGCCGGTGGAAGGCTACGGCGCCACGGAACTGTCGCCGGTCGTCTCGGGCAATATCCCCCCGAGCCGCGATCTGAGCGGCCGGCAAGGACTGCGGCAGGGGACCGTGGGGCGGCCGTTGCCGGGCATTTCC
>CAYYBU010000238.1:0-5492 GCA_964469945.1 uncultured Planctomycetaceae bacterium | reverse complement strand
CTGCGAGATGACGAGCATCCGGGCGGCGCCAGCCGACTTGGCAGCAATCGAACCCCGTCCGCCGACCGCGCTCCACTTGGTAGGTTCAACCGACGATGTGATCGTCTCGACGAGCGAATCATAGTCGGAATCCGGCCCCGGCATCACCAGATCGTCAACCGGGTAAATCTTGGTCGTCAGCCGGCTTTCGGCCGCCTCGGGGGTCGTAATCAGCAGCACTTCGTCCTGGATGACATAGGTCAGCCCCAGATCGCGAAGCATCAGCCGCAAAGCAGAGCGGAGCGAAATCCCTTTCAGGTTCTTCGTCACCGGCGTGTCGGTGCCGACGCCCGCGTCCTCCATGGCCTTCTTGTCGAACTGGATGTCGATCTGATGGTAGTCCTTCAAATAATCGACGACGTCCGCCAGCGGCGTCTCGATGAATTCCAGTTGCGTGGGCGATTTCAGGGTCCGCTCGATCTTCTTCTCCGCCGGGCTCTGCTGGGCGGCCGCCAACGCGACGTACTGCTGCCGGCGCGCGGCCTCGGCCGACGATTCCGCCTGGGACTGCGACGAGCCCTCGCCGCGGCCGCTGTAATGTTTCACTTCGTTGACGGACTGGGCCACGCGCCAGCTCTGGTCGGCCGCGGTCGTGATACCATAGAACGGATTGACGCCGCCCGCCAGCAGTTTCATGGCCCCGAGCACTTCCATGGCCGCGGGAGCCGGCTTGTGCAAGTCGGTGGGCGAAAGCGAACCGGCGGTGCGGGTGACTTCATAGCCGCTGGGCAAGTGCAATCGCCAGACCAGGTCGGCCAGCGGCACCTCGACCGCCGTGCTGCGACGGTCGGCACGCAGCAACAACCGCGGGGCGGGCACGCGCATCGTGCCGCGCAGGGCCACCTTCTCGACCGGGGCCGCATAGATCAATTGCAGCGGATAGACGGCCCCCGCCGCGCCGGCCGGCAAGCCGATCAACAGCCGGTCGCCCTCCCGTTGCGGCTTCAGCGGCGTACCATCGCCCTGCTTGCCGCGCTGCAGCAGTTGGGCCGACCACAGTTCCGCCCCGCTGGGCAAGGCCACTTCCAAATACAGCGCCTTGGTGCGGAGCGTGAAGCGGGCCTGCGTCTGACTGGCGCCCTGCGCCGAGAGGAGCGTGGTCAGTTCGGCCCGTTCGGCAATGGCCGGATAGAGCGGATAACCGGCGGGCAACGAGACATCGATCGCCACGACCGGCGGCGCGCCGATGAAGCCGTAGGCCCCCAGCAGGCGGCGGCCGGGTTGATAATCGGCGGCGGCCAATTCGCCCACGTCGACGCGGCGGGCGGCCGTCTTCTTCACCTGCACGTCCTGCTCGGCGCTGCCTTCCACCGAGACCAGGCCCGACTGATACGCCACGCCTTCGGCCCGCACGATGGGCAATGGGTAATCCTTGGGCTCCTGCGAGGGGAGCGGTTGTTGGAAGTCCAATCCCAGGCGGACCTCGCCGCGGCGGGCCTCTTCCAAGGACACGTTCCAACGCCGCATTTTGTCCGCGCCGACCGCTTCGGAACTGAATTCTTTCAGCCGCGTGTCGCCCAGTCCTTCAATCTTCAGCGAAGCGGGGGTCGTGTCGGGCAGCGAAAACGTCAGCCGCCGCGTGCGGGCTTCCTCGATGTGGTAAAGCAGTTCGTAATGGGCCTTCAGACCGTCCGGCTGCACGCGGAAACAGGAGAACGTCCGCGCCGTCAAACGCGGTTGCGTGCGCTCGACCGTCAGCGTGGCCGCATAGGGCGGCTTCTCGAAGCGATAGGCCAGATTGGCCTCGACGCCCGCCAGGCCGTACTTACCCTTCTCGTTCTCGTCCAAGGGGACCAACCGCTCGAGCTTCTCGGGCCGCGGGGTCATGTCGTCGCGGGTTGCGACAGCGACGGCCCCTTCCTCATGCGTGGCGCCGACGATGGAAAAGGCCGGAAATTCCACGCTGTTGGTCTTCCAATCGGTCAGCCAGCGGGGCGGCGTCCGCACGGCGTGGAAATAGGCCCGATAGGTTTGCCCGACGGGAATTCCCTGGGGAAGCTGCACGTGAATACGTGCGCCCGGCGCCGTAGCGTCGGGGGCGCCCGCGGACCCATACTGCTCGAAGGAGAGCGGTCGCTGGTCCGGACCGCTGACGCTGGCGACCTGCCAACCGGCCGGAAGCGTGAAATCGAAGCTGAAGCGTTTTTCCACGTCGGGGAGCATCGCCCAGCCGCCTTGGGCCGTCAGTCCGCCATCGGCGATGATCAGCAGCACGTTGGTGGTGACGGCCAGTTCGGCGGCCGGTTTGACGAACCGCGCCGCGAGACCGAAATGGCCTTGCGGGGCATAATAAGCGGCCAGCGCGCGTAGCGACCGACCGGCCTCCAGCGACGCCGGCAGCACGCGGCGAAGCACGTCGACGTCGATCGGGATGAGCCCTTCAGCCGTGATGGACTCCGCCTTGAGCGGCTGCTCGGCCAACAAACCGATCACGGCCACGTGGCCCACGACGTCCAATGGCTCCAGACGCGGCAACTGCCATGCCCCCAGCGGCGAGGCCGTGCGAATGGCAGCTATGTTCAGCACCACGGCCTCGGTGGTCTGCTCGCGTAGCCGCACGCTGGCGATGCGGCGGCCACCCTCGCGCTGGATCTCCCAGCGGGCCAGTAGCGGCGAGGCAATCTCGGTGATCTCGAATCCATCGGGCACCACGAAGCGAAAACGATCCACCGCCCGATAGAGAATCGCCAACGACATGGTGACATGCAGTTTTTCGTAGGCGGCGGTCACCTCGTCGACCAGCACGCTGCGGGCGACCACCGCCTGCTCGCGGCGCTGCAGGTGGCTATTGAGCGACATCACGAGCGTGGTATCGCCGCTGGTGGGAAGAAGCTCGAAACGGGTCACGCCGGCAGCGTGATCCACTTCGCGGCCGGCCACGTCGGCGCCCGTTTTCAGTTCCACGTCGCCGGGCACGGTAAGCCGCAAGCGGCCCGCGGCGGCTCGCGGCAGGCGGAAGTTGAGCAGTTGCTGGGCGGCCGTGGTCTCCAGCGGCACGGTCATATCCAGCACCAGCGTGTGGCGGCCGACGCCCTCGACCAGCAGGCTGAGTTGCCCGCCGGGACTGCGGCCGATGGGCGCATCGACGCCGTCGAGTTTCGCCGCCAGCAGTCCGACGCTGCCCAGGTCCAGTGGCAGCGCGTGCAGGCCCTTTTCCAAGACGTCGATCGAGAGCGTGCCGGTGAGGCGCACGCGCTGCGAGTCGCTCGTGCCCACGTAGTCGGCGGCCAGCAGTACGGCCGGCCGTGGCACGTGACCGGCCGGGGTCGTCTTGGCTTTCTTGAGCAGTTCGTCATACTGCTCGCGCGACAAGAGTACCCGCCGCGGTTGGTTCTCCAGCAGGACGTTGAGGTCTTTGAAGGGAACGAACAACTCGCGGACCTTCGGCGGATCGGGTTCCGCGGCCGGCAGGGTCAGGCCCGACAGAGCGACGGCCAGGAGCGCCAGGAAGAAGGACTTGTGTTGCAGGTGTCTCGCCTGCCCTGAGGGTGCAGGCGGGACGCCTGCAACACAATAGTCGATCAAACAGGGCACTTGCCTACGCATGGCTCGGCCCTCCTTCGTCTGCGGGCTTGGGCGGTTGCTCGGGCGATGGCGTCTCGGAAGGCGCCTCGGGCGGCGGAGTTTCGCCCTTTTCCTCGTCGGCGAGCACGGCCTGCACCTTCGCCTCGAAGTCCGCCGGCAACGGTGCAGTCGCGGCCCGTCGCCGTGCCAACTCGGCAGGCTGGGTCCGAGCCAGGTAGACTACGCCCCAGACGACCAGCACGACGAAAACGGCCGCGGCCAGGACGCCGTTGAGAATCTGCATGGAACAGGTCGGGCAAAAAACGCCCGCCAGGACCAGGGCCACGACCAGGGCGCCGATGGCCAGGGCCCGGCCGCCCAGCGCGGCGGGCAACAGCAACAGTCCGCCCAGGACGACGGCAAGGAAAATGATCGCGCTGAGGGCCCGATCGTCCATCGCGGTGATGCGTAGCGAACCGTCGGGCGGCGCCGTCGGACGCAACGTCGAAAAGACATAGAGCTTACCGTCGGTGGGGAACGATTCGGCGGCCGCACTGTCGGCCGTTTTCGTTCCCTGGCGGACCCACGCGAGCAGGCCCTTGTCGTCGCTGCCGGGAGGTGTTTGCGATTCCCACTTCAGCGTCGGGCTCAACCACCAGCGGAACTCCTCGCTCCAGGGACCGATCGTACCCAAGAGGGTTTGCGTGGCGGGCAGGTAGACGCACAGATAGACCTTCTGCACGGCCGCTTCCTCGGGGAACACCGGCAGATCCAGTCGCCCGCCGTCGCCCTTGGACCGCTCCGCCTGCGGGATGGTATAGCGCAGCTCCAGCGCGAAGGGCTCGTCGGCGTTGGAGTTGAGCAGGGGCACGAAGAACTCGCCTTGCTTGCCGCGCTGCAAGGGGACGCTACGGCCGTCCACACGCAACGGATCGCTGTCGAAGGCGGCCCCGGCGGGCAAACTGAGCGTCAGCCGCTGTTGGGCGCTCTGCATGCGGTAGAGGGCCTGCACGCTGAGCTCGCCGGCTGGAGTGACCACCATCCGCACCACGGCCCGGTCGATGCTCGTATGCTTGATGTCTTCCAACTGGTAGCGCGTCACCGTGGCCGCCAGTTTCCAATCGCCATGAAACTCGAAGGCCTGCGCGGCGCCGCTGACCTCGGTCTTGAGGTCGTGCTGCGGATCGATCGGCCGCAGACCGACCGGCTCGCCGGCGGCGTGGACATCGAGCGTTTCCGCCTTGGTCAGGACGATCTGTCCCCAGGCCTGGTCGGCCCCCTGCGGGATCAGTCGCGGAATGGCCAACTCGCTGCTCTTGCCGAGGTCGAGCTTGTCGATCTTCTTCTCCCAGACCAGCTCGATCTGGTGCGTGCCGATCAGTTCCGCTTCGCCGCTGAAACTCCAGGCGACGTAATTCTTGGCCACGTCGGCCGGCTGCGGGCGCATCACCCTGTCGTGCAGGGGCGAGGTATTGCGCAGCCCGGCCGAGATATCCTCCGGCACGTCGATGCGCAGCGACTTCACGCCGCTGTAGAGAATCGTACAGTCGAAGGCGGCCTGGTACTTGACCATGCCCCGCTCGATCCGCGCCACCAGCAACTGGCGAACCGTCACCTGGGGCTTTCGCCGCTGCGCGGCCAGCCGCAACACGATCGGCTCCTGAGTGAAGGCGAAGGCCAACACGCGGCGACCGTTAGCCTGGTGCTGGCCGGTTTCCACGGCGGGCATGCCCTCGGTGGCCTCCTCGAAGGAAATGCTGCGCAGGCCCTTCGTCTCCGCCGGGTTGACTTGCAGGCTCTCGGGGGCGTAAATCACCAGTCGCCCCGTGGCGCGTTCGACGCTGCCGGCCATCACTTGCGGCACCGGCAGCGGGATGTCGGCCGCATGGGCGGTGGGCGACAGCAGGTTCGGCTCCTGCAGGTCCTTTTGCAATTGAAGGGCCAGCGCA
>CAYYBU010000237.1:0-5497 GCA_964469945.1 uncultured Planctomycetaceae bacterium | reverse complement strand
CTGTCGGCGATCGCACCCAACGAAGAGATGAGGTAGCAATCGCCCAGGTCGCCCTGTTCTTCATCCTTATGGGAAGGGCCTGCGGTACTGAACAGCGGCACCGTGGAAGACACCGCCTGGTAGCTGTAACCACCGGTTGCCGGCAGGTCGGTGCCGAGGAACCACTTGTCCAGCAGATCGTTCAACTGCGTTGCCGTGCTGCCGACCGCCAGATTGCCCAACGTGGCGCCCAGGTAATGGGCGTTGGCCGTGTTGCCGTTGATCACGTCGCCGGCCAGCACCTGCACGTAACCGGGGATGTCCAGCGCGGCGGCGTCACTGAGAATAGTCTTCAAATCGTGGAAGTCCGCAGCGCTCAAGACGCCATTGTTCTCCTTCTCCACACTGCCGATAATGGTCATCATGTCGGTGCGGCTGATCGAGCCGTCGGCATCCAGGCTCTGAAGGAGCGTGGCGAGGGTCGGATCTTGCAGGCCCAAATAGGCCGTGGTGATGCTGACCGTGGCCTTGGCCGAGTAAGAGCCGGCGGTGGCCGTAATCGCGGCTGTCGTCCCGCTGGCGCTCGTCGTGGGGGCCGTGTAGGTGTCGGTCGTGGAGTTAAACGTGCCGGCGCCCGTCATGGCCCAAACCACACCGGTCAGCGAGCCGCTGATGGCCTGGCCGAACTGGTCGACACCCACGGCGGCGTATTGCTGCGTCGCACCCAGGTACAGGGTGACATTGGACGGCGTGATCTGGATGCCGTTGAGCGTCTGGGCGACGGTGACCGTAACCGTATTGCTGCTCACCGAGAGGCCGTCCACGGTATTCTTGGCCGTGACCGCGAACACGTACGTGCCGGCCTGCTGGAACGTGACCGTGGTGTTCTTCGAGGCGTTGGTGCCATTGCTGCTGTAGGTGGGAGCCACCGTGCTGGTCGACGATGCGAGCGACCAGGTATAGGCAAGGTTGCTCTCGCCGCTGGCGTCGGCCCCCAACGCGGAAAGCTGCACGCTCGTGCTCGTTTGGCTCACGATATAGGGTTGCGTGGCGATCGTCGGGGCCGCGGCGACCGGACCGGTGGTCGTGATCAGCAGTTCGGGCCGATACCCGACGATGCCGTTCTCTTGCGAGGCGAAGTTCACCCACTGCCCGGCGCCATCGCGGGAGACTACGCCCACGATGAAACCATCGATGCCGTTTTGGTTGAATCGCTGGTTCACCAGCGAGGTCACGTTGATGGAAATCGATTGGTCGGCCACAAGCTGCGCGCCCGCGACCACGGCAATACTGCCGCTACCGTAAGGCGAGTTGTACCAGGTAATCGGCCCGGTAGCGGCGGTGTTCGTGCTGCCGCTGGCGCCGCCGCTGCCCTCGACCCAACCATCGGCTTGATCGGACAACAACGCTACGCCGACCGTCATGGAGGACGCAGCCTGACCAACGCTCAAGGGCGTCAGCACCAGGACCGCGCTGAGGACCGGGCCAGTGATCCCGCTGGCGCTGAATTTCAAGTAGGCTTCGGCATCGTTCTGCACGGAAGGCGACGAGTCGTTTTGCACCAGCAGGTTGGTTGCGCCGCCGTAATTGGTATACGGATTGGTGGCATTGACCGACGCATCCGCCGTGGGACTGAGCGTTACGACCTGCGTCGCGGCGGCGACCGTCGTCACCGTAGGCCCCCACGCCGGCGGCTGCCAGAAACTACCGCCGTTGAGGACCAACCGCGGCTCAAGCTGCTCAAGTCGCGAAATCTTGGTGAACGCGGGCCGCGCCGCACGGCGAGAAACACGCGAGCGATTGAGAAAACGGAACATCGCCTCTGCTCCCTCTTTCATGACATCGCCTGGCTGGCGATTGCCCTTCCACGCAGCCAGTGTCGCCCGAGTCTCTTGAAAAGACTCTCTTGATTACCTTTACAGTATCAAAATTCTCCGCGGCTGTAAAGTCCCCGCTAAGCCGTGGGGGGTATTCCCCGCAAGGACGGTGGTGCGACACCTTCTTTGTCAACTTGCCTGCCGCCACCATCCACAACGGTACCCCATCGAAATATTATCGTCAAAGGTGTCCCTAATTCTTGGGGGAACCCCGGGGGCATGGACATTCAGACCCGCATCAACGGCCCGAAAAAATGACCGCTTCGATACTCTCGCCCATGCTGTCGATGTGCTGCGCCATGGCGGCGGCCGCCGCACCGGCGTCTCGCGCGGCCAGCATATCGAGGATCGACACATGCTCCTCCACCCCCTTGACCTGAAGCTGATTGCGATTGCCGGCGATCTCTCGCAGGCATTGCATCAGCGTGTCATAGCGGTGGATCTCATGAGCCAGGCGGGCATTGCCGCAACGCGTCGCGATTGCTTCGTGCAATTGCCGGTCGGCGGATATCGTGCGCGCGAGCCACTCGTCGGCGGGGTGGCCGTCGGCCTCAAGCAGATTCTTCGCCTGCGACGACAGTGCCTCCAGCGAAGGGGGATCGAAGTGCTGACAGGCACAGCGCGTGGCTTCCGTTTCCAAGATGCGGCGAACGTGGAAAAACTCGCGCAACTGCTGCTGGCCAAACGCTTTCACCAGGGCGCCGCGGTTATGCAACAATTCCACCAGGCCAACCGCCTCCAGCTCCACCAGGGCCTCGCGAATCGGCGTGGCACTGATTCCCAGTCCCTCGGCCAGCCGCTTGGCCGCCAGCCGCGTACCGGCAGGCAGCTCCCCTTGAAAAATCGACATCAACAGTCGTTTGACGACGTCGTGACGTAAAGCACCCCGCCAAAACGGCCCGGGCGTTTCCTTGGCATGTCTTAAATTCATGCCACCTATTATGTACTCCGAATGGTAACTATGCAAGTGGTATTCGGGGGTGTCCTCTTGTTATCCGTGGTTATGTACTGACTCAGCGACTACCGCGTCAGAACTACAACCCAGCTAAGATAACTTCTGGACTTGAGCGGAAGGACCGGTCCCACGTAAGTCAGGCTGTGCCTGACAGTCCGGGGTGTCAGGCACAGCCTGACCTACGATTTGCGGATGTTATTTTTCTGCCGCTCCTAATTCTACTACGCAAGGTTCGCGGAAAATGGGGACTGGCTCCGTGGCACAAGCCGGTGTGGCACAAGCAGAAACGTTGCCGCCACGGTGCCTGTCCCCTTTTTCCACACGGTCATTCCTGGTCGAGACCGGCCAGAATTTGCTGGGCGTAGCGATTGAAGGGGAAGTCGGCATAGTGAACCAAGCGGTGGCGCTCCACCTTGAGCTTGGCAGCCAGTGCGGCGTCTTCGGCGGCCGCCAGTTGCTCGTCGTACTTGTTCGCCTTGGCGCGGGAGTGGTCGCGGCCTGCTTCGTAAAGCCGCTGGGCTTCGTCACCATGCTCGGCCACGGCGGCGTCCAGATTGCCCAGCAACTCGGCCGCCGGGCGATAGGCCTCTTGTTCGCCGCTGGCGGCGAACTCGCGCAATTGACCGACCCACGTGAAGACCTGTTGGATGTCCTCCGGATAACCGGCGCCCGCTTTGTCGGGCTTGGGCAGCTTGCCGACCAGTTCCAGCAAATCGTTCATGCCCGCTGCATAGGTGCGCTTCTGGAACCGCACCCAGGCGATGCCTTGCAAGGGGAGCAGCAGGGCCGGCTTTTCGATTTTCAACTCTTCCAGATGTTTCAGGGCCGCGTCCGACTCCTTGGCCTTCATCAACAGCAGTCCATAAAGCATCCGCGGCTCGATCTCTTTGCCGGCCAACAGGCTGGCCGTGGCGTATTCTTGGTTCGTCGCCACGACGTCGAGCTTCGCTTGGTCCAAGAAGACCGACAGCTTGCGGATCGACTTCTTGGCGTCCTCGCTGAGCCGCGGCGGGCGGTCGTCGGGAAGGAACAACTGCGGCGTCTGCACGGTTTTCAGCTCGCCGCCGGCCGCCGCCATCGCGCCTTGCAGATAGCCGAACAATTCCGTCGGCTCCAGGCGTCCGTCGCGATTGGCGTCGGCGCGGCCCGTATAGCCCTGGGCCAGACACCAGGCAAACAGGCCGTGCTCTTTTTCGGGCCAGGGCTGTCCGCGCTGGCCGGCCTTGCAGCTTGCCACGGCGGTCACGGTGCGCAGCGCGGCCCGGCCGCCGGCGGGCGGCTTGAGCGTGCCCAACATCTCGGCCGTGGACGGCTCGCGCGCCGCATCGGCGCCCTGCCCGGCCTGGCTGAGATCCAGCAGCAGGAGTTTCTCCTTGGCGGGACATTTTTCCAATTCGTCCACCAGCCATTGCAGCGGCAAACCGGCCATGGCGGGACGCTTCGAATCGAAGTTCCGCGGCGCCAACAGGATCGTCCCCTGGTCGTCGCGATAGGCGTGGCCGACACAATACACCAGCAATTTCGCCTCGGCGCCGACTTTGCCCAACCGGTCCGGAATGCCCTGCTCCAGCCGCACCAGGCTCTCGTCCGTCAGCAGGAAAGCCTGCGCGGCGGGAACCTTGTAACGCTTCACCAACACGTCGGCCAACAGTTTGGCGTCGGCCACCGCATAGTCCAGCCGGCCCAGCGACTTGTCCTCGTAATCCTGGGTGCCGATCAGCAACGCCCAGCGGTTGGCGTCGGCGGGCCGGCGGGCGGTCACGGTCAACGCCTCGGGATTCTTCGCGTCCGGCGGGCGATCGTGCGTGATCTCCACGCTGTCGCCCTCGTACAGTTCGCCGAGTCCCACGGTCTCGTCACCCAAGGTGATCTTGCAACTGGAGCCGATGCTGTAGGTCGTGGGCGTGCTGTCGCCTTCATGGAGGATGTCCAGCACGCCCTCGGCAACGCGTTTGATCACGCCGGCCTGACCCAGCACGCGATAGGCGTCGACGCCCACGATGCGCGTGTCGTGCTCGACCGTGACCTTGTCGCCGGGGCGCAAATCGGCCGGCTTCAGCAACCGCTCGTCGATCTTGGCTTGCTGGTTGAGGATGATGTCGCACTTGGCGGCGAAGGGGAGCGTCACCTGCTGCTGGTCGGCCACATCGAGGGAGATGGTCAGTTCGTTCTTCTTCAGATCGACGTCGCGAATGATGCCGTCCGTCTTGACGACGCGCTCGACGTGCAACTCGGTGGCATAGCGGCCGCTGTCATCGCCCATGTGATGCACGACCACGCGGTCCCGCGCCTTCAAATCGGCCAGTTTGACCGGCTTCCCCTCGAACTGCCGAGAGCCGTTGAAGACGATCCGCAAGTCGCCGGGAACGCCGACGCGGAGTTGCTTGCCCTGGTTTTCGCCTTCTTCGATGGCCATGACGAAGGAGCCGTCGCCGCGCACCGATTCAACGTGGCCTTTGTCCATTTTCGGCCGCGAGGCGTGGACCTCCTGGATGGCATGCTTCAGCTTGGGGTCGCGGACCTCTTCGATCTCGACCGTGTCGTGCGGCTGCAGATCGTGGAGGACTCCGGGGGCATCGTTGATGAAGACCCGATAGTCCTTGCGGAGCGGGATCTCCTTGGGTATCTCCTTGCCGTCGGCATCTGCGGCGGTAATGGCCACGAGGGGACGCACGAGCTCGTCGCG
>CAYYBU010000236.1:0-5508 GCA_964469945.1 uncultured Planctomycetaceae bacterium | reverse complement strand
CTCGCCTTGCGGCTCGACGTGCAGCCCCACCAGGGCCAGCGCGGCCTCGGGGTCGGCCGGCACGGGGCCAAGGCGAAGTTTCTGCCAGTGCGGGTCGGCCGCCAGTCGCGGCGAGTCGAAGCTGCGCAGCTTGTGATGGTTCTTGTCCAAAAACGTGATGGACAGATGTGCCCGATCGTGCTGGAGTCCCTCGACGCGGAGCGATCCCTCCAGGACATAGCTCAATAGGGGATCGATGGGCAGCGGTGGACTATAGGCCGTGGCGCCGCCGCCATTGAGTTCGACGCGCAGGCAGCTTCGGCTTTCCGGCGCCGGATCGCGGTGCATCTTGATGCCGACATATTGGGGAAAACCGGGGCCACTGCGCCGCGTCCAGCCCTGCGGCCAGCCATCGTAGTGGCTGTCCCAATGGCTATCGAAGGTGCAGTGAAAGACTTCGGCCGCCCCCGGACAATGCCCTTCCGGCGGCGCCGCGGCAGGCAGGGCCAACAGGGCCAACAGCGGCAGCAACAGGTGCATGAACTACTCCGTTTCTGTTGCAGCGGAAACTACTTGGTCAACTCCATCCACTGGGCACGCTGCGGCGCGGTGAGAATTTGCAGAGCCTCCTGGCGCGCCGCCTCCAGGACCTGATTGCGATTCTTGGCGTGCGTCTGGCGATTCTGGTGCTGCCATTGCTGATCGAATTCCCGCAGCGCGGCCACGGTGGTTTCAATCAAGTCGTGCAGCTTGGCTTGTTGTGCTGCGCTCAAGTGCAAGGCGCGAATGATCTCCGGCGCGGCGAATGGCTCCGGCCCGGGCAGACTCAAGGCCAGATGTTGCAACATCAGGCGGTCGGCCTCGCCGGGCTCCATGGCCGCTACGGCGCCGTTGGTCTGCCGCTCGGCCGGCGATGCGGCCTGTTGCTCGACATCGGCACTCAGGACTCCGCGCCCCCACCATAACATTTGCCGGAACATCTGGTGATTCGGCGACTGGGCGTCGGAAATCACCAGGATCGGCACCACCGCGATCAACAGCACCGCCAGCGTGCCCAACGCGGCCATGGCGCCGGGCGAAAGCTGTCGTGGCGTTCGCGCCGAATGCTCCCGGGGCTTTGCTCCGGCCAACGGCCCTTTGCCGGGCGGCGACAACTCGCGGAGCCGATCCAGCCCCAGGCGAAGCATGGTCGTCTGCCGTTGCGCGGTGGACTCGTCCGGCCCCACTTCCGTCACGTGGACCACGCGGATCTCGAACTTCCCCTCGGTGGTCTGCAACTCGCCCACGTCGGTTAGGCGAATCTGCGATAGCCGGTCGGACACCAGCACGGTGAATCCGGTGGTCGAGATCTCGACCAGACGTACCTGCCATGCCGTCGCGGCGATCTTCAACTTGGCCTTCTGCTGCGCCGATGGCACGGAGTAACGGACGCTTTGTCGCAGTTCGGCCTTTCGGCCTGCGGATCGATCGGGATGATTCGTCATGAGATCTCGATTCTTCTACGAGCCCTTGGGGACGCAACTCAGCATATCGACCAGCGGACGACACACCAATCCGCTCAGGCCCCGCATCAGGGGAGTCATCGGAAGCTGCTGGCCAAAAACTCCTCAAGGAACGTCGTTCGGCGGCAACCCATTCAAATCTAGCATTTTTGGCGGGAAACGGGGTCTTTGCGACGGATCTCTAGGAATAACTACATTTCGGCAGGCCAAAATCGCGTGAATTACAATTGCAGATGGGGTATCAAATACATTGAAAGTAGTACAGCCGGAGGCTATCTGGAAACTAGAACGTGCCCCCCCCCTGGTATAGTGCCCCGCAAATAACGTTCTGTAGGGAACGGACTCCGTGCCGTTCCACTCTGGGCTGCTGGACAAGCCAGCAGTGGCACCCAACCATCAAACCGTCGTTGACAGAGCACTATCGCTCGATCGTCACCCGCGAACCCACCGAGAGGATGCCGAAGACATCGTCGATGTCGTGATCGCTCAGACAGATGGAGCCGTGGTTGTCGGGACGCCGGATCCCGTGGGCATCGTTGCTGCCGTGAATGGCGATGCCGCCACCGAGGTCAATGGAGAAGCGGCCCAAAGGATTATTCGGATTACCCGGTTCGAGCAGGCCAGCGGGGCCTTGATAGGCCGGATTGACTTGCTTTGCCTGGACCGTGTAGGTGCCCTCGGTGGGCGGGTGATCGGTACCCAGGCCAATGGGGAAGCGGCCGGCGTAGCGGTCCTGTAGCATGAGCATCAACTCGAATTTCCCCAGGCTGACCACGGCGCTGAACGGTCCCTTGACGACCTTCAACTCGTGACCCGGCCGCAGGTTGTCTGGATCGCGGATGCCGTTGATCCGCGCCAGCAGTTGTGCGGGAACACGGTAAGTGGCGGCGATTCGCTCCAGCGTATCTCCCGGCTGAACCACATAGGCCGGCTCCAGCAGGTGCTGCCGCGAATAGATCACCGTCCCGGCCATTTGATCGAGCGATTCATTGACACTTCTGGTCAACTCGATGGGCATGTCCGAATTGTGACACAATGAACTCAACAGCAGGTGAGCTTCGGCCAATTTGCGATCCTCGACCTTCGCCTGCACGGTGTCCAGCAGCGCAAATATCTTCTCGCGCGCGTCGGAACCGTGGGCTTGAACAGCACCGGTGGCGCCAGTGGCACTCGGCGACGGCACGCTGGCCGTGGAGCCGCTGGTGGTCAGGGCGATCGTGGCACCGGCGCTGGGCGGCGTGGAGGAGGCATAGGGCAACGTGGTGCCGCTGAGGACCACGCCAGGCGGCGGAAGGGTAACCGATGGTAGCGAGCCGGCCGCAGGCGACGATCCGCCCGCAGGCGTGGCGGCGGGGCCGGGCGGGACAAATGGCGGCGCCGCGCCGCCGACAGGTGCCGCGGAGGTGGGGCCAGGTGCGACGAATGGTGGGGCCATGTCGCCCGCCGCAGGAGCGGTGGCCCGACCGGCTGTCGGTAATGGCGGCACGCCGCTGAGCGGGCCGGGAATTTCCACTTTCGGTGCCACGGGCGGAGCCTCGGGGGCGCCCGGGGGCGGTGCCCCGGCCGGCTCCGGACTCCGCATGATCGACACGTAGACGCCCCAGCCCACCACCGCCAAAATCGCCAGGAAAAACAGGTTCTTCAACGAATTCACGTTCGTCCTCCTTGACGAATCATTCGAATTGCAGTTCCTTGACTAGAGGGCCCACTTGTTTCTCGGGGGGGCTGCTGAGATCCAACCTGGCGGAAAAGCCGAGGGAAAAACCGATGCGCGACGATCAAGACCCGTGCGATGACGACGATCTGAGCGACGATTACCCCACGGATGACGACGATACGGGTGAAACGATTCCTTGTCCTGAGTGTGGCGCGGCGGTCTACGAAGACGCCGTGTGTTGTCCCGTTTGCGGCTCCTATATCACATCGGACAATCGGATATGGTCTGAACGCCCTCGTTGGTGGATTTTGCTCGGGCTGGCCGGGATAGCCGGCGTACTGTTGGCGCTATTGGCCCTGGCGATCTGGTGACCGGGGCCACCTCCGCATCGACCCAAGCGCGCGGATCATAAGCAAATTCGCCGCGCGACGCTACGTCAATCTGGAAAGAAAAATGTCCTTCATCCGTGGCACTTGCCCCCGGTCCGTGGGAGCGGTTATGCTGCAATGGCCTGGAAAAACGGCGCGTCCCCCCCTTGGAGGAAGATCTTTGGCCGAAGAATCGCCTTCTGGATGTAGAAAGGTCCATCAATGTTTGAACGACGGATGAAAGCCGTTTTTCGGCCGACCCTGGTAGCCCTTCTCCTCGCGGCCGCGGAGCTGCTGGGCGGCTGCTGGTCGCCCTCGACGCCGGAAGTGGTGGTTTATACGTCGCTCGATGAGGAGTTTTCCGACCCGATCTTCGCCGAGTTCACTGCGCAGACCAAGCTCGACGTGCGGCCGAAGTTCGATACCGAGTCGACCAAGACCGTCGGACTGGCCGAGGCCATTCTGGCCGAGCGCGGCCGGCCCCGGTGCGACGTCTTCTGGAACAATGAAATCCTCCATACCCTGCGGCTGGAGCGCGACGGGCTGTTGCAGGCCTACCACTGCCCCCTGGCCGACAGCTACCCGGCGATGTATCGCTCTCCGCAGGGCCTGTGGTACGGCTTTGCCGCCCGGGCGCGGGTGTTGATCGTCAATACGAAGCTGGTTCCCGCCGCCGAGCGGCCGGAGTCGATTCTCGACCTGACCGCGGCCAAGTGGCGCGGCCGTTGCGGCATGGCCAAGCCGCTGTTCGGCACCACCGCCACGCAGGCCGCCTGTCTGTTCGTCGCGTGGGGGCCGGAGCACGCCAAGCAGTTCTACCAGCACCTCCAGGAGAACCAGGTGAAAATCCTTTCCGGCAACAAACAGGTGGCCCAGGCGGTGGGTGGCGGCGATTTGGCTTTCGGCATAACCGATACCGACGATGCCATAGGCGAGGTAGACAAGGGCATGCCGGTCGTGCTGGTATATCCCGACCAGCATCCTGCCGGCCTGGGGACGCTGTTCATCCCCAACACCCTGGCGATTATCCGCGGCGCGCCGCACCCCGAGGCGGCACGGCGGTTGGTCGATTATCTGCTTTCCCCTCCGGTGGAAACGGGGTTGGCTCAGGGAGAAAGCGCCCAGATCCCGCTGAATTCAGCCGTCAGCGTCAAGACGCGCGTGGAGACGCCGCGGACCATCCGAGCAATGAAGGTCGATTTCGAGGCGGCCGCCGCCCAGTGGGATGCCGTGGCCCGGTTCTTGCGGGACCGGTTTACCGGGGGTTAGGAGCGGCGTCAGATAAGTTGGGCAATTTTATTGAGTCCGACGCAAAGGGGTCAGGTCCATGTTTTCGGACAAGGCTTTGCCCGAAAAACCGGGCGTTTGAGCCGAAAAATGGACCGGACCCCGACTTTGCAGTTCTCCTGTAAACCGCCCGGACCCTTTGACACAAGAGCCCAGCGGCATTATCACTGGCATATGTGGAGAAGCGGTTACGCCGAGTTTGCCGAAGAGGTGGAAACCCAGAAATCGTAGAGTTTTTCGGTCAGTGAAACTGGATAATCTGGGCTGTGATTGCCGATGAAGTAGTTTATTCGCCGCCACTCCTGTACTCCCAGCGTACAACGACCAAAATCCCTCCTGAACTGCTGCCTTGCCCACCATGCCGAAACCTATCCGACTGATTCTCGCCCTCCACAATCACCAACCGATCGGTAATTTCGAACACGTCTTCGAACAAGCGTACCAGGACAGCTACCTGCCGTTCCTGGATGTCTTCAGCCGCTATCCGTCGTTGCGGATCGCCCTGCACACCAGCGGATCGCTGATGGAATGGCTCAACCTCCACCATGGTGAATATGTGGATCGGCTGGCGGAACTGGCCGGCCAGGGGCGGATCGAGATCCTCGGTGGGCCGTTCTACGAGCCGATTTTGGCCATGATTCCCGCCCGCGACCGTATCGGACAGATCCGCGCCTATAGCCGCTGGCTGCAAAACCGCCTCGGCGCCACCATCCGC
>CAYYBU010000235.1:0-5510 GCA_964469945.1 uncultured Planctomycetaceae bacterium | reverse complement strand
CCCACCTTGCCCATCAGCCAACCCCTTCATTGCTGCCCAGGGTGTGAACGATTACTGCCAGAGCCAATGCCAACTCCGGCTGCCTTGCCAGGTGTCTATAATACTTTCGACGACCCGTCAGCCGAGCAACGACGCCGTCGAAAAGTTGGATGATTTGTTCCGCGTGCTGTGTTCCGACAAGACGGGCACCCTCACCCAGAACAAGCTCACTCTGGGCGACCCGCTGGTTTTCGGGGCAGGCAATGTTCAGGAAACGATTCTGGCCGGCGCCCTGGCCTCTAGCAAGGAAGACTGCGATGCCATCGGCCGCGAGATCTCGCGGAAACTGGGACTGGGCGAGGACATCCAGCCCGCCACCCAACGCTTCAAAAAAGACTCGAATATCGAACACCTGGATGCGGAAGCCGTGGCCAAAATCGAAATGTTCTTCGTGGTCTATCCCTTCGGGTTGATCACTCCGATCCATTGGAGAGCCGTCGGGGTCATCTGGATCTATTACATCAGTTGGCTCTTCATGGGCGACTGGGCCAAGTTAGTGGTTCTGCGGCACTTGGAACTGAGCAGCCCTCGGCACGTGCGCTTTTTGCAGTTGGTGAAGAAACGGCCCAACCACATCAGGCATCCTTCCTAAGCCTGCGGATGCCAGCCGGCGTCCACCCAGAGATCACCGCTCATGGCCGATTCGGAAATCATGAAGCAGATGGCGCTGGCGATCTCTTCCGGCCTGACGAGACGCTTCAACGGCGTCTTTCTCTTCGCTGAACATGGTTGCTTGCTCCCTGCTGTTTACGCCACAGTAGCCGAACGAAATTTATCATGAACGACTCGACAAGCCATTGTACGTCGCCGTACAATAGGGTATGTTTGCCGGCCTGGACCGCCAGTTCTTTTGCGGCCGAGCTTTTGCCGGCGGACGGAAAGGAGCAACGATGACTCTATCCACTAAGCGGGGTGTACTGCCCTCCAGAGACAAGAAGGTTACCCGCATCCCATCCCTGGTAGCCGAACTGGCGAACCCTGATCCGACGGTGCGAACGAAGGCACGAAAGACCCTGGTTGCCATAGGAACGCTTGCCGTGCCTTCGCTCATTCCACTGCTTTCGCATCGAAAACCGCACGTGCGTTGGGAAGCCGCTAAGGCACTGTGCGGTATCGCCGATCCGCTTGCCGCCACCGCGCTGGTCAACGCCCTGGACGACCGCGATAGCGACGTGCGTTGGCTGGCGGCCGAGGGAGTGGCCGCGCTGGGCCGCGATGGGCTGCAACCTCTGTTGGCGGCCCTGCTCCAGCGGTCTCGTTCCGGTTGGTTCTGCGAGGGCGCACACCACGTCTGTCACACGTTGCTCAAGAGAAGAAAGCTCGCCCCTATTGTGCGGCCCGTATTGGCGGCTTTGAACGAGTCCGAGCCGGAAGTTGCGGCGCCGCTGGCTGCTTACGCCGCACTCGCGAAACTGCGGGAGTTGTCCTGAGGACGCCGCAGGGCCTCATGGGGAGCCCTTATCATGCCCGATAGCAGTTCTCTCGATTATGAACCGGGCGTCTTGCGGGTCTTGCAGAGCAAGCGCGAAACGAAGGCATTTTACGATAAGATCGCCAAGGTCTACGACCTCTTGGCGGAGCATTCCGAACGTCCCTCGATTGTGGCGATGCCGAAAGCCTTCCTTGCGGCGATGGTTCGATGGACGGGATATTCATGTGCTTCACCCTGGAACTGTTCGACACGCCCGATATTCCCAAGGTGTTGGCGGAATGCAAGCGAGTCTTGCGACGCGGTGGGCGCATCGTGGTCGTGGCCGTGTCCAAGGAAGGCAAGGATGGACTCATCATTCACGCCTTCGAGTGGTCACATCGCCACTTCCCCAACCTGATGGATTGCCGGCCGATCTATGTCCGCCGGGCACTGGAGGCGGCGGGTTTCGTCATCGAGGGCTCGCTGACGGAATCCATGTGGGTTCCCGTGGAGATCGTGGGGGGCGGAAAGCCAAGGTAGCCGTCTGACCGGTTGCCATTTTCAGCAGTGCAACGAACGTAGGACACCAGGCCATTCTCTAACTCGCAAACAACATCGCCTGCGACATCGATCCGGTGTGCCTGGAGATGGCGAAGACTCGGTTCAACAACAGTCACGCCGCCCTCTACGACCAGATCGCGGAGGACGCGACGGCTCGCATGACCGGCGACACCGAGTTCACGGGCGAGAAGCAGGACTGAGGGCAATGAGGAGCAGTGGTGACATGAGAAAATGCAGGTTCATCTATATCGGCGAAGTCGTGATGGTGTTGTGGGCGCGCCAGGCGGGCGAGGTGATCACGGTATTCCCGCCGAGCGAGGTAGGGGGCGCCCCTTGAAATCGCTTTCGCGACTTCAGAGGGGAGGATATAATGACAAGGGATTGCGGCAAGGATGCTGTAGCACGCGCGTGGCGGAACCATCATTGCGGAGGGTGCTATGGATCCTGGTGACAGCGTCTCCATTTCCTGCCCCGGCTGCAAGAAGGTGCTGCCCGCAACAGTCCTTCCTGAGGGCACCGTGGTCACGTGTCCTGCCTGCCATGATAGGTTCCCGTTCCCGGCAGTCTCGTCGTTCGATCTCTGCAAAGCCCAAGCGGCGAGGCTTGGCTATCGTTGTGTCAATCTGGAGGAAACGACGATTCCAGCCGCCGTCTTGAAACTCATTCCGGAAACCACCGTGCGACGCGACAAGATCTTGCCGATTTCGATGGAGGGCGATCAACTAATCGTTGCTGTGAGCGATCCGCAGGCGTTCGAGAGTGTGGACCGTCTTCGGTTCGAACTGGATCGCCCTATCACCCTTGTGATGGCGCCTGAGGATGCGATCCTTGTCGCAATGGGCCGATACCTTCCGCACTTGCCTTCGGAGACGTTGGAAACCTCCGTCAGCGAACCGGCGGAATCCGCCATTGATTTCGTGGAAGTGGCAGCCGATGACCAACCGGTACCCGTCCGGGACATTCTCGACCCCGACAGCACATCGGTCACCGATCGGGTACATCAGTTGATTTCCGAGGCGTTCAGGACGGGGGCGTTGCGAGTCTTGATTAGGCCGACTAAGGACCGCGTCCAGGTTGCCTATCGGATTCATGACGCCGTCTTCCAAGGGGAGGATATTCAGCCACGGATGCTCTATTCCGTGTTGGTCAAACTGATGACGATGGTCAACTTGCACGGCGTGATCAAGGTGTCTCTCGGAGGCCAGGAACGGCGGCTACACGCAACTTTCAAGCCGACAGAGCGTGGTTTATCGGCACTCCTTGAGATCCCGCAGGATGTGTCGCCGTCAGCCCTGTGCAAGGCACAGGCAGCCAGGTTTGGCTATCGGCTCGTGAATCTGGAGGACATCGAGATCTCTGCCCCAGTCCTGGAAACGGTCCCCGCGCCAGTTGCGAGGCAATACAAAGTCTTGCCGGTGGCGATCGAAGGCGACAGATTATTGGTCGTGGCGCCAGATCCGGGAAAACCTGAATTTCTCGACAATCTGCGATTCATTCTGAATCGCCGAGTTTCCGTGGCGATAGCGCCGGAAGGCGAGATTCTCGTAGCCATCGATCGGTACTATGGGGTGCCGGATCCTGAGGTAGCCGATCTCCTGCGGTGGGAATTGTCGCAGCCGCCGGAATCGGCAAGCCCTGTCAACCAGCCGAGTGAACATGAGGCAAGACAGGTTCAGGCGGCGCCGAGTTCTCTCGCACAATCCGTTCTCGATTATCTACGCACCCTCTGCGGCGACGGAATGCTTCGACTCTTCGAGACCGTGCGTACCAGTCCTCAGCTCTGCAAGAAGAATCCGGCCACCGGGAACTTGGAGGTTGTCTTTCCCCAGGCACATCTGATGCCACGGATTCCCGTGGAAGCCCGCAAGTATCTGGAAGACAAGATCTGGGTTCTACGAGAAGCCATCATCGCCCGTCTGGAGAATTATCTGGAGCGGGACGATATCGCGAAGGGCATGGGGATGGCCTATGGCCAGTATCTGGTATGTTGCCAGATCGCCGAGGGGCAGGCTGTATCGATCGATCCGGCGATGGCCCGGGATGCCTGGATCAACTTCCTGTACTGTTTCGCATTGCAGTCTTTTCCGTCGATCGATTCCAACGGAACGCTGTTGGGCCTTGTCACGGAACACCTGAAGGAAGTCTCCGCGAAGGTCGCTTCCCTTCTCGACAATCCGTCCTTCGTCGTCAATCCGGATATCTCGCGAAAATGGGTTGGCCGGTTCATAAGCCAGACGATTACCGACGAACCGAGTGATTCCGATAATCCGTCGGCCATTCACCTCGTGGAATTGCTGATCGCCGACGCTTTCCATACAAGGGCTTCGGGGATTCTGCTCTTGCCGTGGGAGGACCGTATCGAGGTAGCCTACCGCGTCCAAAGTGCGGTTCATTCAAGGGAGGGACTTTCGTTGCGGCTGTTCTACCCCATCTTGGCCAGACTGGTAAACCTCCTCGGACCGTCCGGGGAGATGTCGATCATGAAGGGGAAGAAGAAGCGGGCTTTACAGGTGGCTTTCTCGCCCACGGAATATGGCGTGGCTGCCATGCTGGAGATCATGCCCGACAGGGTGACATCCAATGCCTGTCGGGACCAAGCCGCGAAGCTGGGTTACGAGTTCCTCGATCTGGAAAAGCTCGAAATCCCAGCGGCGATTCTCGCCCTCATTCCCAAAGCGATTGCTTGGAAGAATCGAGTATTGCCGGTGGCCGTTCAAAAGGGGATCGTGACGGTCGCCGTCGATGCACCGCCGGGGCCTCGGAAAATGGATGAGTTGAAACTCGCGTTCCAAAATCCCATCGCAATCGCGATGGCCCCGAAAGATGATATTCTGGCGGGGATCTGCCGCCACTATCACCGGGTGGCGTCATCGCCGATTGCCTCCCCCATTGCCGTGTCGATGCTGAAGAAAGACCGCCCTCACCAGTAACCGTTCGCTTCCTGGGAAGCAGTGCAGGGGTCGGCTTCCGTCACCGGCCGTCGACCTTGCTAGCGGTCGTGAATCTCATAGAGCCGGAGCATGCTCGGCGGCGGAAGAGGCCCCCTGCGCGGACGATCCCGATTGGCAGGAAGGGTTTCCCAACGCAGCAGGTAACGCACTCCCGCCTGTTCACTGCTCCCCGAGTCGGAGGCCATCCGTACGGCCATCTCCGGCCAGGTGGATTCGACGCGGGAAAGCGCTTTCGGCAGCCAGCGGTGGCCGGGCAACTGGCCGATCGGTTTGAGCGTGCGCGGATCGAGCTTCCAGGTGCCCGACCCGTGCTTGATGTGATGGTAGGTTTGCGTGAGCGCTCCGTTGGCCTCGGCCCGAACCGGACCAACGCCGATCTCGCCGTGGATCGTCCCGCCGCCGTGAAAATCCCAGCGATACTCCCAGTCGCTGGCCTGATAGACTTTCCAGCCGCCGGCCTCCCGCCGCGCATTGTAGAGTTGCGTCTTGCCCTGGGCGTCGAACTTGTGATAGCTGATCACCGGGCGGTTCTCCAGATCGAAGCCGAT